>CAMJWQ010000161.1 GCA_946409475.1 uncultured Lachnospiraceae bacterium | reverse complement strand
TGAAATATCTAAAAAGGGGGATGGTTGTTTTTTTTGCCGGGGGGACGGGCCATCCCTATTTTTCTACCGACACGACAACCGTTTTAAGGGCAATTGAGATAGAAGCCGATATGATATTACTGGCAAAAGCAATTGATGGAGTTTATGACTGCGATCCCAAAGAAAACGAGCATGCCCGAAAATATGATGAGATAACCATAGAAGAAGTTATTGATAAAAAACTGCAGGTAGTAGATATGACGGCATCCATCATGTGTATGGAAAATAAAATGCCTATGCTTGTTTTTGGCTTACACGAGAAAAACGGTATTGTAAATGCGGTTAACGGTACCCTTACAGGTACAAAAATAGTTGTATAAAAGGAATGGGAGGTCATTATATGGAAGAAAAATTACAGGTTTACGAAGAAAAAATGCATAAAACTTATGAAAATTTATTAAATGAATTTACAGCCATAAGGGCAGGAAGAGCAAATCCTCATGTTTTAGATAAAATCAAAGTAGAATATTACGGAACCCCGACACCTATTCAGCAAGTAGGGAATGTTACGGTACCGGAACCGAGAATGATACAAATTCAGCCTTGGGAAAGAAATCTGATTAAAGAAATTGAAAGGGCAATAATGGTATCCGATTTAGGAATAAACCCTTCTAATGACGGTCAGGTCATACGTCTCATTTTTCCGGAGCTGACGGAAGAACGCAGAAAAGATCTGGTAAAGGATGTTAAAAAGAAAGCGGAGCAGGCCAAGGTGGCTGTTCGTAATATCCGCAGGGACGGAAATGATTCCTTGAAAAAATTATTAAAGGCAAATGAAGTTTCTGAGGATGAGGTAAAACAATTAGAAGGAAAACTACAGAAATTAACCGATAAATTTATTTCTGAAATTGATAAAGCAGTTGAAGACAAATCGAAGGACATTCTTACCGTTTAGTGAGAAATTTATGGGCACGACCGGCTGTTATTCATCCGTCGTGTCTTTCTTTTCTTGCCGGCACAACATTTTTAAATGAACGGAGCCATTAAACTTGTCCGCATTTCCATATGCAGCCTTCCAAAAGCCTTGGTGTGACACTACTACACCTGTGCTTTTGGAAGGTTACCTATGAAAAGTATTGACCACTTTGATTCTTTACAGGTAACCTAAAGTAAGACGGAGGAAATAAAATGAATGCACCAAAACATGTAGCCATTATATTGGACGGTAACGGCCGTTGGGCCCGCAGTAAGGGACTGCCTAGAAACTACGGCCATATACAGGGAGCAAAAAATGTAGAGAAAATGTGTGAAATCACATATAACTTAGGAATACAATATTTTACCGTATATGCTTTTTCCACAGAGAATTGGCTCAGGCCGAAGGATGAAGTAGAAGCTATTATGAATCTCTTAAGAAATTATCTGAAGAACTGCATAAAAAGAGCGCAGAAAAATAACATGTGTGTAAAAGTATTAGGGGATTTATCAAAACTGGACGAGGATTTAAAATCACAGATTTTTGAATTGGAAAAAGCGACAAAGGATAATAAGGGGCTTCATTTTCAGGTAGCCATTAATTACGGCAGCAGAGACGAAATCTTACGCGCTGTAAAAAAAATAATAGAGGATACGGAGACAAAAAAGATCCGTAAGGACGGACTAAATGAAGAACTCTTTTCCTCCTATCTGGACACCAAAGGAATACCGGATCCGGATTTGTTGATCAGAACCAGCGGTGAACAGAGAATATCCAATTATCTGCTATGGCAGTTAGCCTATACGGAACTTTATTTTACAAATGTTGCTTGGCCTGATTTTGGTGAAGAAGAATTAAAAGAAGCAATAGAGGTGTATAATAATAGAGATAGAAGGTATGGAGCCGTTAAGGAGGATTAAGGATGTTCAGTGCCAGATTATTCAGTAGTGTCATATTAGTACTTTTAGCCCTTGTTTCCATTCTGATCGGCGGTAATATACTTTTTTTGATACAGGTAATCGTTTCCTTGCTGGGGCTATATGAGTTTTATCGTGCTACCGGTGTCTGTAATAAAGGAAAAAAGGTTAATATTCTAGAAATAACAGGATTTTTGAGTTTAATAAGCTACTATTTAGGATTATATTTTCATATTCAGCAGTTTTTCTTTCTGTATTGTATGCTGGTACTGTTGATTCTTATGGTTTTATATGTGATTTATTTTCCTACATATCAATTTAAGCAGATAGCGGCTGCTTATTTTGGCATATTTTATATCGGTATCATGCTGTCCTGTATATACCTGACCAGAAATCTGCATAATGGTATTTACATTGTATGGTTGATCTTTTTGAGCTCATGGATTAGTGATACCTGTGCCTATTGTGTTGGTATGTTAATAGGAAGACATAAGCTGTTTCCTGCCTTAAGTCCTAAGAAGTCTGTTGAGGGAGCAGTTGGAGGCATTTTAGGCTCTTCATTTTTAGCGGGATTATATGCCTATTTTTTAGGTGAAAAATTTATTTTTCATCATAATCCCGTTTTCATATGTGTTATCATCTGTGCTGTTGGTTCCATGATTTCTCAGGTTGGGGATTTGGCGGCTTCGGCGGTAAAAAGAGATTATGAAATAAAGGATTATGGGAACCTGATACCGGGGCATGGTGGAATATTGGACCGATTCGACAGTGTGATTTTTACGGCTCCCGTTATTTATCTGCTGGCATCTACACTGTTATAAATTAGGAGAGATACGTAATGAAAAAAATAGCGATATTAGGATCTACCGGTTCCATAGGAACCCAGACATTGGAAATTGTCAGAGATAACAAGGAATTTGAAGTGATAGGTCTGTCGGCCGGTGCCAATATAAAGTTATTAGAACGGCAGATCCGGGAATTTAAGCCCAGGCTTGCGGCAGTCTGGTCAGAGGAAGCAGCGCATGAATTACGTTTACGGGTAAAAGATATTCCCGTTAAAATTGTCTCAGGCATGGAGGGACTTATGGAATTGGCTGTCCTGAAAGAGACCTCTGTTTTAGTAACGGCAATCGTAGGAATGATAGGAATCAGGCCCACGATTGCTGCCATACGGATGGGAAAAGATATTGCACTTGCCAATAAAGAGACATTGGTTACGGCAGGACATATAATAATGCCCTTGGCACGTGAATATAATGTAAAGATATTACCGGTTGACAGTGAGCACAGTGCTATTTTTCAGGCTTTGCAGGGGGAAAACAGATCCGCTGTAAATAAGATTATATTAACGGCTTCCGGGGGACCTTTTCGGGGAAAAGCAAAAAAGGATTTGGAATCGGTGACCATGGAAGATGCATTAAAGCATCCGAATTGGTCTATGGGGAAGAAAATAACCATTGATTCCGCTACTATGGTAAATAAGGGGCTGGAGGTAATGGAGGCAGGATGGTTATTTGATATCCCGATATCTGATATAGAAGTGGTTATCCACCCTCAAAGCATCATTCATTCCATGGTGGAATTCGTGGATGGAGCTGTTATAGCACAGCTTGGCACTCCGGATATGAAGCTGCCTATTCAATATGCCTTGTTTTATCCTGACAGAAAACCTTTGAAGGGAGAAAAAGTCGATTTTTATAAGCTGGGGCGGCTTACTTTTGAAAAGCCTGATTATGAAACCTTTGAAGGATTGCAACTGGCAATACATGCCGGCCGTTTGGGAGGAAGTATGCCAACCGTTTATAATGCGGCAAATGAAATAGCTGTTTCCAAATTTCTTAAAAAGGAGATCCCATTTCCTGAGATTATTACTATTATTAAAAATTGTATGGAGCGGCATAAGATAATAAAGAATCCCAATGTAAATGAAATTTTAGAAACAGAACAGGCAACGTATGAAATGATTGAGAGCAGGTGATAGCTTGAAGATACTGTTATTTTTAATAATTTTTAGTATTATTGTAATTGTTCATGAATTAGGACATTTTCTCCTGGCTAAGAAAAACGGGATTTATGTTACGGAATTTAGTTTGGGAATGGGACCCACAATATTGGGATTTACAAAAGGAGAAACAAAATATTCTTTAAAACTGCTGCCCTTTGGCGGAGCATGTTTATTTTTGGGAGAAGATGGAGTAAGCACGGATAACAGAGCTTTTCCTAATCAATCCGTATGGGCAAGAATATCGGTAGTGGCAGCAGGCCCGATTTTTAATTTTCTTCTGGCTTTTTTATGCTCCCTTTTTATTATAGGCGGGATTGGGTATGATGCACCTACCGTTTATAAGGTCATTCCCGGATATCCGGCAGAAGAGGCAGGCATCAGGGAAGGAGATAAAATTGTTAAATTAAATCATACCGGCATTCACGTATATCGGGAAGTAAGCCTGTATGTGCAAATGCATCAGGGTGAAGCAGTTACGGTAACCTATGAAAGAAACGGAGAAAGAAATTCTGTCACATTGGAACCAAAGCTTGATGAAGAAACAGGGACTTATTTACTTGGGTTTATGGGAGCCGGAGTCCGGGTGAAAGGGAATGCATTAACGACCATTCAATATAGTGCCTATGAGGTGAAATATTGGATTTCCACTACTATAAAAAGCCTGGGGATGTTAATAGAGGGTAAAGTATCTGCAGGTGATCTGTCCGGCCCCGTGGGAGTAGCTAAGATTGTCGGCGATGTATATGACAGCAGTAAACAGGACGGAGCCTATTATGTTTGGCTGAATATGCTGAATATTTCTATTTTATTATCGGCCAATCTGGGAGTTATGAATTTGCTTCCCCTTCCGGCTTTAGACGGAGGAAGACTGGTATTTCTGCTATTGGAGGCAATCCGGGGCAAAAGAATTAATCCTGAAAAGGAAGGAATGGTTCATTTTGTAGGACTTATTCTGTTAATGATACTAATGGTTTTTGTTATGTTTAATGATATTCGTAAATTCTTTTAAGCTGAGAGTCAAAAGCCTCATATGGATGCTTTTGACTCTCAGGTTATGAGTGATATGTACGTTTATCTCTCTTTTATTACGATTCGGCCATACGGCAAAGCCGGCATGGCCGAATATAATCTTTTTGTCAATAATCTTTTTGTTATACTTGCAATTTTATCGATTTCTATGCTATGATTAATATCATTTATTTCTTTGGGTGTTCGCCCATTTTTCCCATTTATTTTAAAAATCAAGGTGATGTATCATATATGGAAGCAGGATGTTTGATTGAAAACAGGTATGAAATGGTAAAGGAAATTGGCAAGGGCGGCATGAGTCATGTCTATCTTGCTTTTGATAACCGTTTACAGAAATACTGGGCTGTCAAGGAAATAAAAAAAGATTCCCATAAGCCCTTTCCGCAGGAGATTTCTGTTTTGAGCAGGTTAAATTCCGTTTATATGCCAAGAATAGTTGATTATATAGAAAACCAGGATAATATCTATATGATAATGGATTACATAGAAGGAAATTCTCTGGAAAAACTAATGAAAGAAGAAGGACCCCTGCCTTATAAGCTGGTGCTGTCCTTTGCCAAACAATTATGTGAAGCTTTTATTTACCTGCATTCTTTAACCCCGCCCATTATTTATAAGGACTTAAAGCCTTCTAATATCATAATAGGTAAAAATAACAGGATAAGCTTAATAGATTTTGGTATTGCAAAGGAATACCATTCTAACGATAAACCGGATACCTTTGCCCTGGGAACAAAAGGATATGCGGCTCCTGAACAATTTGGAAATTCATTGGGCTTGGGCATATATAAAACGGATGAACGGACGGATATTTACAGCATGGGTATTTTATTACATGAAATGATGTTTGGAAGAACATTCACAAATACGGCTGCCGATGATACTTCTAAAGAGTTTCGTAAAATAATCAGGAAATGTACCCAGTATAATCCGGGTGACAGATATCGGACATGTGAGGAGATATGGGAAGATATCTCATCATTGGAAAATATAGGTAAAAGGAAGCCGGAATATAAAACGGCAAAAAAATTAGGGGCAATACTTATGCTGCTATTTATTATGCTTTCAGGTATTTTATCCTATGTTTTTTTGTTTTAATAATAAAATTTCCTGCCAAAAGTTTGGTGATTCATTTAGATATCGTTGCTAAAAAAACAGAAACAGGTATAATAAGAGATAGGACAGGATCAAAAAGGAGCTTATCATGAATCGGATACAAACGAAAGAAATTCATATCGGAAATCGTATCATCGGGGGAAATCATCCCATTTTAATACAATCAATGACCAATACAAAGACAGAAAATGTGGAAAAAACGGTGGAACAGATCCGCAGGCTAACTATGGCAGGGTGCGATATTATTCGAGTTGCCGTACCAACAATGGAAGCCGCAGAGGCTGTGAAAGAAATCGTGAAACAGGTTTCTATTCCCGTAGTTGCCGATATTCATTTTGACTACCGTTTAGCTATAAAAGCCATGGAAAACGGGGTTCATAAAATCAGAATCAACCCCGGGAATATCGGGAGCAGGGGAAAAATAGAGGCTGTCGTAAAGGAAGCAAAGAGTAGAAACATCCCCATCCGCGTAGGAGTTAACAGCGGATCCTTAGAAAAAGAACTGGTGAATAAATATCATGGTGTTACTGCGGAAGGAATCGTGGAAAGTGCTCTTGATAAAATCCGGATAGTAGAGGATTTAGGCTATGATAATCTGGTCGTCAGTATTAAATCCACAAATGTACCCATATCTATTGAGGCACATAAACAACTTATTAAAAAGACGAACTACCCCCTTCACGTGGGGATAACAGAGGCGGGTACCGTATTTAGCGGCAGCATAAAATCTTCCGTGGGAATCGGCATCTTGTTACACGAGGGAATCGGTGATACCATCCGGGTATCCTTAACCGGTGATCCTGTCGAAGAAATTAAAGCGGCCAAACTGATACTAAAGACCCTGGGTTTAAAAAAAGAAGGTATTGAAGTCATTTCCTGCCCCACCTGCGGCAGAACGCAAATCGATTTAATCAATCTGGCAAACAAGGTAGAAAATATGGTGGAAAATATTCCCCTTTCTATCAGGGTTGCGGTAATGGGCGGTGTGGTAAACGGTCCGGGTGAAGCAAAAGAAGCGGATATAGGAATAGCGGGAGGCAGCAGGGAAGGAATTATTATTAAAAAAGGACAGGTTATCAAAAAAGTACCGGAAGAGCAGCTGCTGTCCGCATTAGAATATGAATTATTACATTGGAGTGATACGAATGAGTAAACTCTTTTTTGAGACATTTCCAAGCTTGACTTTCGAAAAAAGGTTACAGGATCTATTTGCGGATGTGGAAGTAGTAAAGGTGACTTCTTCTAATCAGCATGACTTTATTTACGTATATGTATTAAGCAAACATTTGCTTCATAAGCAGTATATCTTTCATATCGAAAGAGAGATTAAGAATCAGTTATTTCCTGATAATACGGTAACCATAAAGATAATAGAAAAATTTCTTCTGTCAAAACAATATGATATTGATAAGTTATTTGCCGTTTATTATGAAAGCATCCTGCTGGAGTTTAAAACTCACAGTATGGTCGATTATAATATTTTAAAAAATGCGGTTTTGGAAATTAAAGATACGAAAATTGTGCTGACAACTCATGATACTTTAGTGATAAGGGAAAAAATGAAGGATATTCAGCATAATTTAAGCTATATTGTTAATGAACGCTGCGGCATGCAGGCGGAATTTGAAGTGATATATAAAGAAAATAAAAAAAGCTCTCTGGAAGA
>CAMJWQ010000160.1 GCA_946409475.1 uncultured Lachnospiraceae bacterium | reverse complement strand
CTTTTAAAGAACTCGGGGAAAACGATGTAAACGCTCTTAACCAATATGTGCTTTACCAAAGAGAATTACAGGATTTAGAGAAATTGCATATTTCTTTTGATTAGGGATAAAATATTAACAAGATATGGAAGGATGGAACGAGAATGGAAGAAATTTTACAGGCGCGGTTTGACGAAAGGTTAAAAGAATTGGTAGATTCAGCACATAAAAGAAAAAATATTTTAGAGTATACCGAAATAAATGACTATTTTCGTGATTTTGAACTGGATGCGGAGCATTTCGACAAGATTTTAGATACCTTGGAGGCGGCAAATATAGATGTCCTGCGTATTTCGGATAGTGATGATGATGAGTTGATAATTGATGATGAAATTCAGGAGCTGGAAGAGGAAGAAGTAGATGTGGAAACTATGGATTTATCGGTTCCTGACGGTGTCAGCATAGAAGATCCCGTACGAATGTATTTAAAAGAAATCGGAAAGGTCTCCTTATTAAGTGCTGATGATGAAATTGAATTGGCGAAAAGAATGGAGCTCGGGGACCCGGAAGCAAAAAAAAGATTGGCGGAGGCTAATTTAAGGCTGGTAGTAAGCATCGCAAAAAGATATGTGGGAAGAGGCATGCTTTTTTTGGATTTGATTCAGGAGGGTAATTTAGGGCTTATTAAAGCTGTGGAAAAATTTGATTACAGAAAGGGATATAAATTCAGTACCTATGCAACCTGGTGGATTAGACAAGCTATAACGAGAGCCATTGCCGACCAGGCCAGAACCATTCGAATTCCCGTCCACATGGTGGAAACGATCAATAAACTGATACGTGTTTCAAGGCAGCTGCTACAGGAATTAGGGAGAGAACCATTGCCTGAGGAAATTGCAAAGGAAATGAATATGCCTGTGGAAAGAGTGAGAGAAATACTTAAAATTTCCCAGGAGCCCGTTTCCTTGGAGACTCCCATCGGAGAAGAAGAGGACAGCCATTTGGGAGATTTCATTCAGGATGATAATGTACCGGTACCTGCTGATGCGGCAGCTTTTACCCTGTTAAAGGAACAGCTGGTAGAGGTTCTCGGGACCTTAACGGAACGTGAGCAAAAGGTTCTTCGCTTACGGTTTGGTTTAGATGACGGAAGGGCCCGGACTCTGGAGGAAGTGGGAAAGGAATTTAACGTCACCAGGGAAAGAATACGACAGATCGAAGCAAAGGCTTTAAGAAAATTAAGACATCCCAGCCGAAGCCGCAAATTAAAGGATTATTTAGATTAGGTGTAATTATGGTATTATCAGATAGACTTTTGGAAGTTGCCCGGTTAGTGACAAAAGGAAATGTGCTTATTGATGTTGGTACGGATCATGGATATCTGCCTATTTACCTTATTAAAAAGGGATGTATTACAAATGCCGTTGCTATGGATATCAACAGAGGACCGTTATCAAGAGCAAAAGCTCATATAAAGGAACATGGGCTTTTAGACTACATAGATACCAGATTATCCGACGGAGTATCAGCATTAAGGGAAAATGAAGGGGATACTTTGGCGGTTGCCGGTATGGGCGGCAACTTAATGATTAAAATATTGGAAGACGGCAGAGATAAGATAACGCATTTTAAGGAATTAATATTACAGCCGCAATCGGATATAATGGGTGTAAGAGATTATTTGCTTAAAAACGGTTTTTCAATTACGAAGGAAGTAATGGTATTGGATACGGATAAATATTATACCATTATAAAGGCGTTAAAAGGTTCTTCTGCTCCTTATACTTTTGCTGAGCTGAAATATGGGAAGGATCTCTTAGAGGAAAAAGATTCTGTTCTATTAAGCTATCTGGATAAAGAAAAGCATACCTTATCATTACTGAAGGATAAGCTGCTGAAAAGTGATTCGGCCAATGGAAGAATCAGGTTAAAGCAGGTAGAGGAGGACTTACGGCTAATAGAGCAGGCTATGGGGTATTATCATTAAAAATGCGAGGTGGAACATGATTTGTAAGGAAATAATCTCCAAATTAGAACAGCTATGCCCTCCGCAATTTGCACAAAGCTGGGATAATGTGGGGCTGTTAACGGGTGATTGCCATAAAGACATAAAAACGGTATATATAGGATTGGATGCTACGGATAAAATCATTGAATTTGCGCTTGAGAAAAAGGCAGATTTATTAATAACCCATCATCCTTTACTTTTTCAGCCTTTAAAAAGATTGGTCCGGCATGATTTTGTGGCAAGGCTTTTGATTGAGTTAATCAAAAACGATGTCTGTTATTATGCTATGCATACTAATTTTGATGTCTGTATTATGGGAGATATTGCAGCAAGGAAGCTGCATTTGCAATCGCCGGCCATATTGGAAACTACTTATGAAGAAGAGGGGATCAAAGAGGGCTTCGGCAGAGTGGGACAATTACCGAAGGTTATGACCTTGTCGGAATGTGCGGATTATGTAAAAGATTGCTTCGGCCTGGAACATGTGAAGGTTTTTGGCGAATTGGATAAAGTAATAAGAACAGCAGCAATTCTGCCGGGTTCAGGAAAAAGTATGATAAACGCCGCAATAAAAGAGGGCGCCGATGTATTTATAACAGGAGATACGGGTCATCACGATGGTATAGATGCCAATTTACAGGGAATGGCTGTTATAGATGCGGGGCACTATGGAATGGAACAGATTTTCATTCCTTACATGGCCGATTTTATGCAAAAACAGTATAAAGATATGAAAGTATATACGGAACCGCAGCAAAATCCGTTCTTTATCTTATAGTATATTCCTTCGATGAAAATAAAAAGAAACGGGGTGTATCTTATGAATAATAATAAAGATTCCGACACAGAACTGTGTACGGTGTCCATTAATGAAAGTATAAAATCATATCCTGCAGATACGACGTATGAACAAATTGCAAAAGAATACCAAAGCCAATATGACAGTGATATTTTACTGGTATTGGAGGGGAATAAGCTTCAGGAGTTATTTAAAAAGGTAAAAAACAACAGTAGAATTTCTTTTATCACCATGAAAGATACGGCGGGCTACAGTGCTTATCAAAGAAGTGCCGTCTTACTTTTTTTAAAGTCCTTTTATGATGTGGCGGGAACGGAAAATGTAAATAAGATAAAGGTTGATTTCTCGATCAGCAGCGGGCTGTATTGCAGTATAACCGGTAATTTTGTATTAGATGAAGAACTAATGCTGAAAGTAAAGGAAAGAATGCTTTTTTTGGTTGAGAAAAAAATACCGATAAAAAAAAGAACCATTGGGACGGATGATGCACTGGAAATTTTTCATAAACATGGTATGTACGATAAAGAGAATTTATTTCGTTATAGGAGAGTGTCCAAGGCAAACATCTACAGCTTGAATGAATTTGAGGATTATTATTACGGCTACATGCTTCCGGATGCGGGGTATATTAAATATTTTGAACTATATTTATTCGACCAGGGAATTGTAATTCAGTTTCCTAAAAAAAATATGCCTGCAACCGTTCCGCCTTTTTTTCCTCCTAAAAAGCTTTTCCGGGTTCTGAAGGAATCTTCCAGATGCAGCAATATATTAGGTGTGGATACGGTGGGGGCTCTTAATGACAGGATGGTATCGGGTGATATTAAGGATATCATACTGGCCGAAGAAGCATTACAGGAAATAAAGATCGGTGAAATAGCTAAGATGATTGCGGATAAGCGTGATAAGAAATTTATTATGATAGCCGGTCCGTCCTCTTCCGGTAAAACTACCTTTTCCCATCGTCTGTCCATACAATTATTTGCCCATGGCCTGACGCCTCACCCCATTGCTGTGGATGATTATTTTGTAGACAGAGAGCATACGCCGAAGGATGAATTTGGGAAGAATGATTATGAAAGCTTAAAGGCCATAGACATAGAGCAATTTAATAAGGATATGACAGCTCTGCTCGCAGGTGAGAAGGTGGAACTGCCTGTCTTTAATTTTAAAACAGGAAAAAGAGAGTATAAGGGCAATATGAAACAATTAGGAGAAAATGATGTACTGGTAATAGAAGGTATTCATGGACTTAACGACGAATTATCCTACACTCTCCCGAAGGAAAGTAAATTTAAAATTTACATTAGTGCCCTAACACAGCTGAATGTGGATGAGCATAATCGTATCAGAACCACAGACGGCAGACTGATCCGCCGTATGATTCGCGATGCCAGAACGAGGGGGATACCTGCGAAGCAGACGATATCCATGTGGGATTCCGTCAGAAGAGGGGAAGAGAAAAATATATTCCCTTTTCAGGAGGAAGCGGATGTTATGTTTAATTCTGCTTTAAATTACGAGCTGGCAGTTTTAAAACAATATGCCGAACCCCTGCTGTTCAGTATTGGAAAAGAGGAGCCGGAGTATGTGGAGGCAAAGAGACTGCTTAAATTTTTAGATTATTTTTTAGGAATCAGCAGTGAAGGCCTGCCTAACAATTCCATTATAAGGGAATTCATCGGCGGCAGTTGTTTTCATGTATAAAATAGCAGTAATAAAAGTAAAATTATGTAAAATAAGAAAAAGCATAGACAAGCCGATTATTATTATATATAATAAGTAAGGACATAAAAGATAAGTAAGACAAATGATCGCAGCTGCCAATGCCGAAAGGCGGCAGGTGAGGAAAGTCCGGGCTTCGCAGGGCAGGATGCCGGATAACGTCCGGTAGAGGCAACTCTAAGGATAGTGCAACAGAAATGTACCGCCGAGATGATCGGTAAGGTTGGAAGGGCAGTGTAAGAGACTACCGCCTTTTTGGCAACAAAAAGGGCATATGTAAACCCCATCCGAAGCAAGACCGAAAAGAAAGCGATACGGCTGCCCGCCGTGCTTTCAGGTGGGTCGCTTGAGATTATCGGTGACGATAATCCTAGATAGATGATCATTCAAGACATAACCCGGCTTATCGTCTTGCTTATTTTTATTTACCGATATAATTTATACAGTATTCTGATTTCATTTCTTTTAAACCTGACCGCAGCATTAAAAAACATCTGTAAAATCAAATCATAATCGTAAAATCCGTTCATTTTATCTATTGTTTTCGTATATCTTTTTTAAAGCCATATGTTGTGAACATTCCAGTTAATGAATGCTATTCTTCAATTAATTAATTCTTAAAGACGATCTCTGTTATTTTTCATATCATTACTTTTTCCCAATTAGGTTAAATTACAAAAAAAGGAGCAGAAATATGTATTGTGCAATCAATTCAGGTGCCATCAGAGGTATTGACAGCTATATGGTAAGAGTCGAAGCAGACGTTTCGGAGGGCATGCCGATTTTTGATATGGTTGGATTTTTATCATCGGAAGTCAAGGAAGCGAAAGAAAGAGTGAGAACAGCACTAAAAAATGCAGGATTTTTATTAAAGCCCAAAAGGATTACCATTAATATCTCACCTGCCCATATGAAAAAGGAGGGAACGGGATTTGACCTGCCTATAGCCATCGCCGTACTCACGGCTTTTGGATTTTTGCAGACCCTGGATTATACGGAAAGCTTGTTTGTAGGGGAACTTGGCCTGGCCGGGGAAATCAAACCGGTCCATGGGCTGTTATCCATTATCATGATGGCAAAATCAGAAGGAATAAAAAAATGTTATGTACCCATGGAGAATGCAAATGAAGGTGCTGTCATTCAGGAGATTGAAGTGATTGGGGTCAGAACCATTCAGCAGCTGGTAGAAATCATGAATGGACATGAGCGGACGCAGGCGGCTAAGGCGGATGTCAATTCCTACTTTGCAAAAGAAGGTATGGTGAATAAGCCGGATTTTATAGATATCAACGGTCAGACTGCAGCAAAAAGAGCCATTGAGATTGCGGCGGCAGGATTTCATAACATACTGCTTATAGGCCCTCCGGGATCAGGTAAAACCATGCTGGCAAAAAGAATACCTTCTATTCTTCCTCCTTTGACTTTGCAGGAAAGTTTAGAGATTTCCAAGATTTACAGTGTGACGGGTTTATTAAATAATAATGAGATATTAAAAACGACGAGACCCTTTTTAAGCCCTCATCATACCGTGACGCAACATGCCCTTGCTGGAGGCGGCAGGAATCCCAAGCCGGGCATCATTACCCTGGCTCACAGGGGAGTATTGTTTTTGGATGAATTGCCAGAATTTAACAGGAATGTTTTGGAGATACTCAGGCAGCCTCTGGAAGAAAAAAAAATCACCATAGCAAGATTACAGGCAGCGTACACTTTTCCCGCCAGTTTCATGCTGGTGGCCGCTATGAATCCCTGCCCCTGCGGCTGTTATCCGGATATCAGTCTATGTCGCTGCAGTGAGTGGGAATTAAACCGTTATGCCAACAGATTGAGTGCACCTTTGCTGGACCGGATAGATATGAGTGTAGAGGCCCCTAAGGTTACCTATAAGGATCTGGTAAGTGAGCAGTGCAATGAAAGTTCAGCGACGATTCAGGAGAGAGTGATGCAGGCATATCAAATACAAAAGGAAAGATATTCAGGAACTGAAATTTATTTTAATTCCGAATTGACGTCAAAAAACATACATTTATACTGTGAATTGACAAAAGACGCACAGAAATTCTTAGAAGCTGTTTATAAAAAATACAATCTGACGGCACGTTCCTATTACCGGATTATGAAAGTAGCCAGAACGATAGCGGATTTAGACAGAAGCAGGAGTATTAAGGAAGAACATATAGCAGAGGCGGTTTGCTATCGGAACAGTAAAGTACTTTTTAAGGATGAGAGGTGAAATCTTGCATAAGGCTTATCAATATTGGTTAGGTCATTTACCGGCTTTCAGTAATAAAAAAATACAAGCATTAATAAATTATTTCGGTTCCGCATACCATGTTTATTGTAGCAGTGAAGCTGAATACAGAAAGGTAAAGGGACTGCAGGAAAAAGACATTCGTTTTATAAATCAACATAAAATAAACTGGAATGTGGATAAAGAATTTGAAAAAATAAAAAACAGCGGTGTTAACTATATTACAATAGAAGATTCTGCCTATCCGGAAAGATTAAAAAGACTGGTAAATCCTCCCTATGCCTTATTTGTAAAAGGACAGCTGCCCTTTGATCATATACCGGCCGTCGCCGTAATAGGCTCAAGAATATGCAGTGAATACGGAAAAAAAGCGGCCAGAGAATTCAGCAGCCGGCTGGCCTTGAGAGGGATTCAGATTATCAGCGGTATGGCGAGAGGTATAGACGGAATCAGCCAGAAAAGCGCTATTGATGCCGGGGGCATGACTTTTGCCGTATTGGGAAGCGGTGTTGATATCTGTTATCCGAAAGAAAATATTTTGCTTTATGAGAATATCCTGAATAAAAATGGAGGAATCATATCACAATTTCCTTTAGGGACAGTTCCTAAGCCGTGTTATTTTCCTGTCAGAAATGAAATTATCAGCGGGCTGGCCGATATGATATTAGTAATCGAAGCAAAAGAAAAAAGCGGTTCCCTTATAACGGCTGATTTGGCCCTGGAACAGGGAAAAGAAGTTTTTGCCGTTCCCGGAAGGGTTACGGACGCTTTAAGTGTGGGATGCAACCGGCTGCTGAAGCAGGGTGCGGGGGTGGCATTATCAGCGGAAGATATTCTGGAGGAGCTGGGGTTTTTTAAGGAGCATATCATGGACATGAGTAAAAAAGCCAATATTTCACTTGAAAGTAAAGAAAATATGGTGTCTCTTATACACATATCCGAGCCCACGAGAC
>CAMJWQ010000159.1 GCA_946409475.1 uncultured Lachnospiraceae bacterium | reverse complement strand
ATGGAACTGTATTCTCCCTTTTATTTATATCATCTTTCTTCAGAGTCAAAAACGGATTTAAAAAAACTTTTTAAGGAGCATATAAAAAATTTTTGGATGAGAAATTTTATTTGAAATTAGAACATATTTTAATTTTTTTACGTGGTCTGTTAACGCTACAACATCGCGAGAAAATATGAATACATATTTGAAAATAAGAAATAAAAGAAATTAAGATTGGTTGATGGAATCAAAACTGCAATTACAAAAAGGAATGGTATCTCCTCATGAAATTTTAAGGTAGAAGTCTTTGAATAGGGTAAAAAAAGGAAGGAATATTTTTGGCAGACGTAAGACAAGACAGTATTAAAAAAATTGATCAACTATTAAGATAGGGTAATTCATAAAATTGATTAGGATAATATTTATATTTTGTCTAGCAGATATAATCAAATCAACACAAAGTGGCGATAAAGTGTTGATAAGTGATGATAAATCGATACAAAGTGTTGATTCTTTACGTGAAAAGTATGGAAAAGGCGTTGAATTATCGGAAAAAGAAATTCGTATCATTGAATATCTTGGTAGGAACGAGTTTATCACAAATGGAATTGCAAGAGATCTGCTCCAGATTGGAACCACTGCGGCAAGAAATTATTTGAATGGACTTGTTGAAAAAGATATTTTGATGGCGAGTGGTGAACATAGGGCGAGAAGATATGTTTTGAAAATAAGTAATGTACGATGAGATATTTAGAATGGCTGTAAATATTAAGAAACATGAGAGGAAAAAGATAAATGAAATGGGGAATATTGCTTGATCGTAATAAACGCGAGACGCTTCACGCCGAGCTTCAAGATACCAATAATCAAATTAAAGGGCTGAATGAGAAGCATGAACAATATTTTCTATTTTGTAATGCGTTCAACGACAAAGGAAAGATTGTCAATTGATAGCGGATTACATTTTAAATGTATCAGTACTTGCTAATGGGCAGATTGGTGTCAGTCGGAAAGATAGACGAAATGTAAAAGCTTGAGGAAATAGGATTGATTTTCTTGTTTTCGTCCAAAAAGTCCTATATAATGTAAATATATATGAAATTTTCCGATTTTATCGCAACACGTATGGGATATATAGCAAAAAGCAACGAGATATTACTGCTTAAAAAACAAGATTGAGGTATCATGATGGAAACACTAACACCGTTCTTTATCAAGTACTTGCCACTAAAAATTTCTCTGGCAGCTATTGAAAATGCTGAGTTGCCAGCATTTCTTGGTTCAACGATTCGTGGTGCGGTTGGACAGGCTTTATATTCTGACACGGTAGCATTTACTTATCTTTATAATAATCATACCTTAGACAGAAGTGGGAAGGATGTTTTAAACCCTTATATAATTGTACCACCCTTAAGTGATAAAACCTCTTATCGGATAGGTGAAGAATTAAGAATTGACTTGATTTTGCTGGGCAATGCAGTACAATATGCAACATCATTGATTCATGCGCTTCAGAGTGCTCAAAAACTTCAGTTGGGTGCTTCAAGATACTCCTTTGAGTTAAAGAAAATAACACATGGTCTAAATCAGCGAATCATTTGGCAAGATGGCCATTTAAGTGAAATTGCGCTCCAAAGCATTATTTTGCCATACCAAACCTTACCTGATGTTAAGCAGATAACTATTAGCCTGAGAACCCCACTACGTATTCGACGCAGTGGGGCATTGATCGAAGCTGTTGATTTTCTGACCATTATCCGTAATATTACGAATCGAATGGAAGCAATCGCCAAGCGATATGGAGGCTGGGTAGATGAACTAGAAGCAGAGCGGGTTCTAATTCTTGCATCTGAGGTGTCAATTATGCAAAATCATCTGGAAATGAAAAACATAAACCGATATTCAAACAGGCTTGGAGAAAAAATGGATTTTAGTGGTTTGCTTGGCAACGTTCAATTTGAAGGAAATTTAACACCATTTGTTCCATGGCTGTATGCAGCACAAATTTTGCACATCGGCCGCAATACAACCTTTGGTATGGGAAAGATAGAAGTGGAATTTATTTAAAGTTATCACTACAGCAGTGATTGTCATTTAGGAACAGGAGGTATGGTATATGAGTAAGGCCAGAAATTTTCAATTGCCTGACAAAAAAACAATACGTAACATTGTAAAGAATTATGTTCAAAATGAAAAAGTGCTTGTGAATCAATTATGTTTTCAAACCAGCCATGGACCAACCATTGGCGGGTTTCGGGAGGATATATGGCGTGAAATGTTTAAACAGATTGTTCCAAAAAAATTTGTCATTGAACAATCCGTATTCATTATTGATTCAGGTGGTCGGGTGTCTAATGAAGTTGACCTTGCAATTTTTGATGAAACCTATACTCCTTACATATTCCGGTACGGAAGACTAAAGTTTACTCCTATCGAAGCTGTTGCGGTTGCTATTGAATGTAAAA
This sequence comes from uncultured Lachnospiraceae bacterium, assembly GCA_946409475.1. Classification (GTDB taxonomy): domain Bacteria; phylum Bacillota; class Clostridia; order Lachnospirales; family Lachnospiraceae; genus CAMJWQ01. The sequence goes on along the minus strand of CAMJWQ010000159.1, from coordinate 5,276 downwards.
GCACTTCACTTGAGCAAGAAAAGTTAAAGAATTGGGCTGAGAGTGTTGCGGCGCTGAAAACTGTGAGCAACTCATATACAAGAATTTACAATGAAATCAGTGTAAGCGAGGATAAACCTGCGCCAACTCAAAGCGCGACACGGCCATTGCGTATTTTATGCTGTTTAAATGAAAATGTAATTAACACGGAACTGGATTCCGGTGATAAATTATTCGATTTTGTTATCCGAGCCACAGCTAAAAGCCATAGGCTGAAAATAGAAATAGATGAATCAAAAAAGAATTTGCGCGATTGGTATCTTGCCTTAAATCATGTCGGCAAAGAATCGGATGGTGAAAATACAGGCAGCAAAAAATTAGAGTATATTAACTTAAACACTTATCAGGTTGGTTTGCAGGAAAAGCCTGTATCACTTTTGACATTAAATTTAATGCTGAACCAGCTTTTGATGCTGATTAATAATCCAATGTTATTTCCTCACAAGGCATACGCTAAAATGTTTAATGACTATGAAATAGGGGGCAAGACTGAAACTTTTTGGCGCATTGGTCTATATGTATTCGGAAAAGTTTGGAAGCGATGGCGCATCAAAGCTGACAAGGGCGGTGTTAGACAAACAAATTCATTTTTTACTTTCAAATGTTATACCGCAAGGATATTTTCCAACGCCGCAGGGGTATATCATTGACCGCTTATCAAAAAGCACAGACGAAGAAAACAGTTTGAAAGAAAGGCGCTCTGCAATAAAAATGAGAAGCTATATTCCGATGGCGGAGCTGAAAAAGGTTCTTGATGGGCAGAAAAATTGTGAAACAGTCTTTCCCTATATAAAGCTGGAAAACCATCAGCAGCTCCGTGCCTCCATCGAAAGCAGCTTCTATAATGTTCCGGAATTAGACAGTAAGCTTTATTCAGTACCTACTATTAATCTATTAGAGATAAGTCTGGATAAAAAAAAGAACGAACAGAAAAAGCCTGTGAGTACATTTTGTTTTTTCATGCGAGTGGATGACAGTGAGTATACTGCCCGTTTATTAGATATGTTAAATGAAGCAATAAGAACAAAAAGAACTGTAAAATTAGGAAAACGCTCATCCCAGGGGATGAATATCTTTGAATTTCAGAATGTTATTGAAGAAAACATAAGTTACAGCCACACAGACTACTTTCTAAACATGGGTATGTTATTACCCGATAAAATTGACTTTGCATCTTCGACATTAAAACTATTCACGTCAGAAAGGCGTCCCTTTGAAATACCTGGAGGCTGGGATAAGGATTTCACCGGATACTATATCAGCTTCATTGCTGAAGGAAGTATAATCGTGCCATCGGAGGATAGACAGCAAAACATAGGAAAGTCGATCCGCTCCCCGTTTAACCCTCAACGAGATATTATTTTCGGTGATGCTTTTTTATATCCACTACATTTGGAGAAAGGCAGGTGTGACAATGGAAAAGATGACATATAAATTGACAGCTATATCCAGCTTAATTGCATCTCCCCGGTCAAATGCAGCATGGTATAAAGATTTGGATGGCTTTTCTTTGTCGCAAGTGAATGCTAAAGCGGATTATCTTGAAAAATCCAAGCTGAAGGTTATCTATCCGTTTTATCAGTACGGAGAATATACGGAATATGCTCCTGAAAGCGCAGAATATTATTTGCCAGGTACCTCTGTTAAGGGTATGCTCTGCCAGGGGACATCTACCCCAGTGAATCTTATGGTAGACGATGTGCAGGTTCATCGTGGCAAAATTGTTTTGCGTAACCTATTTAAGGCACAGTATCTGAAAGATGAACAAAAAGCTTGCTTTGGTGTCTTTTTTGAAAATGTTGGCGTAGAGATGATAAAGGCTGGTACGGAATTAACAGGTGAAATTTATATCAGAGATAAAGAATTGGCGAAAGAACTTTTTTATTATGCAAATCAATCAACAAAAGTCAAATTAAAACAAATGAAAGAGTATCTTCACGAGTGTATTCAAAAAAACTATAGCCAGGATCTTCTAGGGAAATTCTGTGGGGTTATTCAGAAAATGAATACTTTATTAGAGGACGAAGATTTATTTTTGCTTGGAGGATATAAGGGGTTGCTGCATTCTATGAATATAAAGAAAATAGATTACTCCGAACAAAAGTCTCGTTATGCAATTTATCTAGACATTGAAACTATGATGCCACACGGTCTCATAAGAGCGGAATTAACTTGACATATAGAGTGAGGATGAAGATTTGGTTAATCGGGGAACAGAATAAGGATATTGACTATGTATTCGTTATCAGATGAGTTAGGAAGTGTGTAAATAATTATGATACTAAGTGTCAGCAGAAGAACTGATATTCCAAATTACTATTCGGAATGGTTTTTGAATCGAATAAAAGACGGATATTTATATGTAAGAAATCCAATGAATATTCACCAAGTGAGTAGGATAGATATTTCACCGGAAGTGGTTGACTGTATTGTGTTTTGGACAAAAAATCCGGAACCGATGCTGAATAAGCTGGAGCAACTGAAAGACTATAAGTATTACTTTCAGTTTACGCTTACCGGATATGGAAAAGACATGGAGCCATCTTTACCACATAAAAAAGATAAAATGATTCCTATATTTCAGAGATTATCTGAGTTGATTGGCAAAGAGAAAGTGATTTGGAGATATGATCCAATTGTTATTACAGAAACCTATTCCGAAGAGTATCATTTGAAAGCATTTCATGAAATAGCATTGAGTTTAAATGAATATTGTACAAGGGTAATAATCAGTTTTGTAGATTTGTATGCCAAAACAAAAAAGAATATGAAGAACATTCAGACGATAGATAAAAATCAAAAAGAATTAATTGATTTTTCAAAAAAACTAGCTGAGGTTGCAAAAATTAATGGGATGGAAATTGAAACATGTGCGGAGTTAAATGACTTATCTGCTTGTGGGATTAAGCATAGCAGCTGCATTGATAAAAATTTAATTGAAAAAATAATAGGTTGTTCTATAAAGGTGGAAAAAGATAAGAATCAAAGAGAAGAATGCGGATGTGTGGAAAGTGTTGAAATCGGTGCATATAATACGTGTTTAAATGGATGCAAATATTGTTACGCAAATTACAGTGATGAGCGGGTAAAAGCAAATAGGAGATTATATGACGTTCATTCGCCGATACTTTGTAGTAAAATAACGGAAGAAGACAAAATAACTGAGAGAAACGTAAAATCAATTAAAGAAGGACAAATAAGTTTTTTTGATCTGATTTGAACAATCGTGGAGGGAGAATTGATTGTCAATGTAATGAAGTTGCCATTTATAAAAATAGGATTGAAATATATAATTCCCTGCGGTGTTTGAATTGTCTTGACAAAAAGATTTACATGTATTAAAATATGAATGAATTGCAATTTATTCATTCGCTATCTGGAGGATATACCCGTGGAAGATAAAAAGGCAATGATTTACGATTGTGCAAAGGAACTATTCAGTGCAAAGGGCTTTAAGGATACGAACATTTCGGAGATTACCAAAAAAGCGGGAATGGCTGTTGGGACCTTCTATAGCTATTATCCCTCCAAAGAAAAGCTGTTTATGGACATTTTTCTGGAGGAAAATGCAAAGCTGAAGCACGATTGCTTTCAGGCGCTTGATTTAAACCAGGCTCCCCTTGCTGTCGTGGAGCAGATGCAGAAGCTTAATGTGGAAGGAATCCGTTCAAACCCTATCCTTAGAGAATGGTATAATAGAAGTGTTTTTGAAAAAATCCAGCAGACCTATCGTGAGGAAAATGGCGTTGACACAGTAGATTTCCTGTATGAAAGCTTTCATGAGCTTGTAATGCTTTGGCAGTCACAGGGGAAAATGCGAAAAGACATCGACAGCAAGATGATTATGATGATATTTGCGGCTATCATTAACGTGGATACCCACAAGGAGGAAATCGGGCTTGCATATTTTCCGGAGCTGCAACGAATTATGACGGAGCTGGTGATGAAGAGCCTGACGGACTGCTCCCAATGATATCTATGGAGCAGTATTTTTTACCCATAAAATTGAATGAATATAATAAAATTCATTCAAATATAATTCAAGGAGGATAATTTCATGGAGAAACAGCATAACACAAAGTCCGTTAAGCCTCAGGGTATTCGCATTGAAGTCACGGAGAGCGGTGTAGTGACCGCAAATGTTCGCGTCCCCTATTTTGTAGTAAAAATGGGCTTGAAATTCGGGCAGTCGGCAGGTAAATCCAAAAAGAAAGGCAGCGCTGAGGAGGAATTGGAACGGCTCAAGGATGTTGATATGGATGCCGTATTGGAAGCACTAAATAGCGGAGAGCTGACACTGCCCTGTCTGCTGGTGGAGGTTGACGAACCGGATAAGAACGGGCATGTAAAAATTACACTGGAGTGAGACAACTGATGAAACTTTTGCAGGATTGGAGGTATGTAAATGGGAACTTCTAAAGCAGGCAGGAAAAAGGTTAAGATCCGGTTTGTTCTTTTGGTTATTTTGGGCGTGGCCGCATTGGGTACCGTGCTTGGACTTCTGGCAGATTCCCCGGGCCGCAGGGAGCTTCGGGAGCTCACCATCGGAAATATTGATTTTACAGGATTGCAGGATGGAACCTATACCGGAGAATACAATGGAAGCAAGGGGGATTCCAGAAATGCGGCCGTTGAGGTTACCATATCCGGCGGCAAAATCTCAAATATAAAAATACTGAAGGGTGCGCTGGACAGTAACGGAAACCCTGCGGAGCTGACAGGGGGCATGACGGTTGATGATTTGTTCAGACAGGTGCTTCAATCGGAATCATTGCAGGTGGATACGGTCAGTGGGGCGACCCTCACCTCCAAGGCACACCTGAAAGCATTGGAGAACGCGTTTAAGCAGGCGCAGAAAGAAATAATGGAGGAGGCATTGGAATGAACGCTGTAATTGTTTCTTATTCCTTCACAGGGAATAACAGAAAATTAGCGGAATGCATGGCAGAAGCTTTATCAGCAAGGCATATTGAAATTGAGGCTAAAAGGCCCATAACAATGGGCGCTGTCATAATGGATATGATTTTTTCCCGGACACCCAAGGTATATCCCGCTCCGGACATTCTACGGCAATACGATTTGATTTTATTATTGAGTCCGGTCTGGATGGGGCAGATTGCTTCTCCTCTTCGGGCTTATCTTAGCTATCTGAAAATAAATCCGAAAAAATATGGCTTTCTTTCTATCAGTGGCGGAGCTGAAGGAAAAAATCCGAAGCTGGAGTACATCGAGGTAGG
>CAMJWQ010000158.1 GCA_946409475.1 uncultured Lachnospiraceae bacterium | reverse complement strand
CCCTATAGAAATGAGAGCACAAAATACCCTTAGAGTGCGAGCACTCACGTGCATTTTGCACTCTCATTTCTGCATGGCTGAACTGTTACGCAAATTTTGAGAAATCTTATATTTTTCTTGACTATAAAAATATTTCATGCTAAGCTTGATGGAAATATTAATCAAGGCAATTTATTAATGAAATCATTAGAGAGCGTGAAAGCATAATGAATTTTCTGAACTTGGAATATTTTTTGGCTGCTGCGGAGGAGCTGAACTTTACCAGGGCGGCTCAAAAGCTTTATATTTCTCAGCAGTCCCTAAGCAAACATATAGCAAATTTAGAGGAATATTTCGACATTGAATTATTTCAAAGGGCACAGCCTTTAAAATTAACCTATGCGGGCAGATGTCTGGAGGAAAAGGCACGTAAAATTATGTCCCTTCGGGATGAGATCAGAAGAGAGCTGGAAGACGTAAAGGATTTTAAACGTGGAAGGTTAAACATTGGTATTTCCCATACGAGAGGAAGAGCCATTCTTCCCAGAATATTGCCTTCCTTTGTTGAAGAATTTCCTCATATTGAGGTTAAGCTTCTGGAAGGGAGTTCCAAAGTATTAGCAGGGGCCCTGTCTCACGGAGAAGTGGACTTCATTATTGATATACTTCCTTTTTGTGAAAACAATAGTAAGGCAGTACCTCTCTGTAATGATAATGTCTGTATGATTATTCCCGACCAGGTCTTAAGAGACCGGTTTTCCGGTGAGTTTTTGCAGGTAAAAAAGCAGATAAACGGGAATAATTGTTTTAAGATATTAAGGGATTGCCCCTTTTTAATGCTCCATAACAACAATCGTGTCAGGATGATAGCGGATGAAATGTTTGAATATTATCGGATCAATCCTAATATTTTATTGGAAACACAAAATGTGGAAACGCTATTGTCTTTAAGCCTGAACGGTATGGGAATTACCTTTACCTCAGAAATGTTTTTAGATGAATATAATGTGACATCACATAAGAACGACTATAAGAATTACAGTGTGATTGTTCCTAATTACGTCAAATGCTTTGCCACTTTGGCAATCGGTTATAAGGAAGAACGTTATTTGCCCAGAGCCGCGCAGGAATTTATAACCCTGGCAAAAAATACTTTTAAAAGAGCTTAGACAAAGGAATAAGATAAAAGCAGGAAAAAAATGCGAAACATTTAAAGTCAGCACATATGAAATGTAAATCATACTTATACAAAAATAAAATAATAATACTGAGAATTTGTAAACGAAGATGTTGCATAATTACATTCTGCGTTTATTTTTTTATTTTATAGGAAATACCATGTCACTTTAAAGTGATAAAGTTTCGATTTCCTGTAAGATAAAATAATAAATGCTTGCATGAGCAGAGATGGGAGTCCGAAAAAAATGAGTAAACCAACAAATAAGAATGTCACAATTCATATAAAAAGATTAATGCATAATATAGAACAATTAGGGAAAATCGGATTGAATAAGGATGGGGGAATTGACCGTGTTCTATGCAGTGACACGGATTTAGAAGCCAGAAACTGGATTAGCCGCTATTGGGAACAGGTATTTTTGAAAAAAACAAGAGTTGATCCAATCGCAAATTTATGGATGGATTTGGAGGGAGACCGGAATCTTCCTGCGATAGTAATGGGATCCCACCATGATGCAGTACCCTGCGGAGGCAGATTCGACGGGGCGTTAGGTGTATTAATGGCCACGGAAATAGTGGAAACCTTAAAAGACAGGAGGATAAGATTACGGCATCCTTTATCACTGGTTTCCTTTACGGGAGAAGAACCAAATCCCTTTAATATTTCTACTGTGGGAAGCAAGGTAATAGCAGGAAGGTTAACAAAAGAAGATTTACATAAATATTCCCATAGAGAAACAAAAGAATTGTTGGGGGATGCCATTAAAAGAATGGGCGGAAATCTGGATTTAGCAGAGAATGCATTAATAAATAAAAAAAATGTGGCGGCATTTTTAGAATGTCACATAGAGCAGGGTGACAAGCTGGACAAATCAGGACTGGCAATAGCAACCGTGACTAAGATTACAGGGATATACAGAGAAAAGATAACTGTTTCCGGAGAGGCTAATCATGCCGGTACTACCATGATGAATAGCAGAAAGGATGCCTATCTGGCAGCATGCGAATATTCCCTTGCCATTGAAAAGGCGGTAAAGAACTTAAATAGCGATGAGGCTACGGCAACGGTGGGTTTTGTCAAGGTGGAACCCAATGAAGCGAATATTATTTCAGGGAAAACGACATTGATTATGGATATGCGGATCAGCGATAAGGTACGAAAAGCAGGGATTCTTCATAAGCTTGACAGGGAGGCTGCAATAATAGAAGGGCAAAGAAAAGTAACGATTCAACGGGAGGTCATATTAGATCAGGAATGTATACCCATGAGTGATACGGTAATAAATGCCTTTGATCATGGAGCGGTCTGTATAGGGGAGCCTGCTGCCCATCTGGTCAGTATGGCGGGGCATGATGCGGCCAATATATCTATGATAACCAGAACGGGAATGATTTTTGTAAAAAGCGTCAATGGAAAAAGCCATTGTAAGGAGGAGCTTTCTTACCCGGAGGATATAGAAAAGGCAGCAAATGCCATGCTGCAGGCATTGTTATATTTAGATAAGGAGCTGGATGGCAATGATATTATATAAGCCGGAATATGTTTACTTTAATCAAGAGTTTCATAAAAATTACGGGGTATTGGTAGAGGAAAATCTCATCCATGAAGTAAGGCCTATAAGGGAGTTTGACAGCAGTTTGGAAAATTATGAGGAGGAGCTTTGGGAGGATATGGTGCTCATACCCGGTACCGTAAATGTTCATAACCACTGCTTTCAAAGCCTGCTTAGAGGAATAGCTGCCGATCGCCCCTTTCTGGAATGGAGGGACAAATCCCTTTATCATTATTCGCCTAAAATGACCCGGGAGGATATTTATAACGGAGCCCTGCTTGCTTTTACGGAAATGATGAAACGGGGAGTTACTACCGTTTGTGATTTTTTTTACTTACATACCTTCGGAACGGACAGCGATGAAGCAGTCATTGAGGCGGCGAAAGACGCGGGTATCCGCCTTGTCCTGGCAAGAACTATGTATGACTGGAAGGGTGCGCCGAAAGGATACGTTGAAACCATTGAAGAGGCAGCAGTCAATACACGTACCTTACATAGGAAATATAAAAATAGTGATATGGTTACCATACTGCCCGCTCCTCACAGTCTTCATGCGGCGACACCGGAAATGATTGTTGCCGGGCATCAGCTGGCGAAAGAGCTGGGAACCCGTTTTCATATTCATGTTGCAGAAGAACCTTTTGAGGTGGAAGAAGTGAAAAAGGCTCATGGCGGATTGACCGCCTTAAAGTATCTGGATACTTTAGGTGTAGTGGATGACAGTATGGTCATGGTTCATGGAGTCTGGTTAACAAAAGAAGAAATAGAAATATATGGGGCAAAAGGAGGGAAACTGGCTTATTGTCCTTCCAGTAATATGTTCTTAGCAGACGGGATTACGGATATACCGGCAATGATAAAAGCAGGAGTAGCCATAGGACTTGGTTCCGACGGAGCCTGCAGCAATAACCGGATCAGTGTATTTGAGGAAATGAGAATGGTATCCATTTTACAAAAGGCAAAGACCTGTGATGCCATGTGCCTGGACTATAAACAGGCTTTTGCTATGGGAACGGCAAACGGGGCGGAGATTTTGCAATTGCCGGCAGGTGAGATAAAGAAGGGATATTTGGCAGATTTTGTGGGCATTGATTTAAATGACTTATCGATGATGCCTTTAAGTGAAAATTTAGAGCAAATGCTTCCCAATCTGGTATATTCCATGGAATCTACCGCTGTTAAAATGGTGGTCGTCGGAGGCAGGACAACAGTGAAAGCCCATAATTTAATATCCATAGAAGAAGATATGGTAAGAAGTAAAGTAAAACAAACCATGAGAAGATTACAAAAAGAAACAAAATGACGCGGGTAAAATAAAAAAGGATTCTCAGGAAACGGGGAAAGGAGCAGTAACATGATTTTAACAGAACACGAACAGGCCATGCTGGATGGTAAGATGGGAGAAGGGGTAAAGCTGGCCATGAAAATACTGGTGGCCGTCGGAGAAGCCTATGATGCACCTAAAATGGTTCCCGTTACTAGGGCCCATGTGGCTTTAAGCAATCAGGAGGCAGACTTATGGTTTGCAGAAAAACTGGTTAATATGGGAGCCGTCTGTACCATTCCGCCTACGGTTAATCCCAGCTTTAATCTGGAACAGTTTCAGTGTATTACCCATATCGACCCGGAAGATGAGGCTATTGTAAAGAGAACTCATGAAGCCTATAAAAAACTGGGGGCGGTTTTAACCTATAACTGTACGCCTTATCTGGAAGCAAACGTACCAAGATTTGGAGAAATAACAGCATTTTCCGAATCCAGTGCCACGCCCTTTATTAATTCTGTTTACGGTGCCAGAACAAACAGAGAGGCGGCCCAAAGTGCCTTATGTTCAGCGGTAACAGGAGTGACTCCCTATTACGGATACCTTTTGGAAGAAAACCGGAAAGGGGAAATATGGGTGGAAGTAGAGGCAGATATGAAAAATGATTTTGATTATCAGATGCTCGGCTATTGCACACCTAAATTTACGGGATTTAAAATACCTGTTTTTACGGGATTACATAATCCTTCGAAAGAAGCATTAATGAATCTGGGAGCCCAGTTAAATACGGGAGGAAATGTAGCTCTTTATCATATTGTGGGATTTACCCCTGAAGCATCTGATTTAGAAACTGCTTTCCATGGAGAAATACCTAAGGAAAAGGTGGTCATAACCAATGAAGACCTGAAAAAAATGAGAAAAGAATTAACAGATCCTTCCGGAAAAATTGATTTTGCATTATTTGGTTGCCCCCACTTTACCATAGCACAGGTTAAGAATGTGGCAGTACTGGTAGAAGGTAAAAAACTTGCAGTACCTTTGTTTATTATGTGCAGTGCCTCTACAAGAAACCTGGCAAAACAAATGGGTTTAAAAAATGTTATTGAGGAGGCCGGCGGTTATCTTATGGCTGATACCTGCATGGACCAGCCCAGCTGGAAATTCCTCTATGGGAAAAAGGGCGTCACAGATTCTCCCAAGTGTGCTTATTATACCAAAAGAAGAGATATGCAATTTGTAATTGCAAGCTTAGAGGAATCCGTTATGGCGGCATTGAAAGGAGAGATATAGATGAAAGAATTTTCATGTCATAAGATTTCGGAAGGTTTGGCTAAGGGTGAGATTTTAATTTCCAAAGATGATTTCTGCTTTTATCTGGTAGATCCGAAAACCGGTATTGTTATTGAACCGCAGCACTGCCTTTACGGAAAAAGTATCGCGGGAAAGATATTGGTTTTTCCCAATGGAAAAGGGAGTTCCGTGGTACAGGCAGATGGTATGTATCAGCTGAAAATGACAGGAATGGAACCAAAGGCTATGATTATAAAAAATCCGGATACGACACTGGTCGCCAGTGCCATCATTATGGAAACACCATTGGTAGATAAAGCGGAAGCCTCCTTTTACGAAACGGTAAATGACGGAGATTTGGCAGAGGTAGATGCTGCAAGGGGAAAAATAATCATTCTATAGGAATAAGGAAAATTAAAACAAGGAGGAAGTAAGATGAGCGAAGAATGTATGAGAATAACACTGGATAATGAATTACCGTCCATGCCTTCTTTTTGCAGCGGAATCCGAAGAGCTCCGTCAAGAGGTTTTCGTTTAAATAAAAGGCAGACAAAAATAGCCTTACAAAATGCTCTCCGATATATTCATCCTAAGTACCATGCAGAATTAATACCCGAATTTATGGAGGAACTGCATGCTTACGGAAGAATTTACGGTTATCGTTTTCGGCCGGAAGGCAGAATATACGGAAGACCTGTTGAGGAGTACAAGGGCAACTGTATTGAAGGCAGGGCCTTTCAGGTTATGATCGATAACAATCTGGATTTTGAGGTGGCCTTATATCCTTATGAACTGGTTACCTACGGAGAAACCGGAAGTGTATGTCAAAACTGGATGCAATACCGTCTTATCAAGAAGTATTTGGAAGCATTAACGGAAAATCAAACGTTGGTCATTGAATCCGGACATCCCCTGGGTTTGTTTCACTCAAGACCGGAAGCCCCCAGAGTTACCATAACGAATGCACTTATGGTAGGAATGTTTGATAATCCTGATGACTGGGAAATAGCAGAAGAAATGGGTGTGGCCAATTACGGACAGATGACGGCAGGGGGGTGGATGTATATCGGACCCCAGGGAATTGTGCACGGAACCTATAATACCCTGTTGAATGCGGGCAGACAGGAGCTCGGTATTCCCAGGGAAGGAGATTTGAGGGGCCATTTATTCGTTAGCTCGGGTCTGGGAGGAATGAGCGGTGCCCAGCCCAAAGCGGTAGAAATAGCAAGAGGTGTGGGAATTATAGCCGAAGTGGATTATACCCGTATCAAAACAAGACTGGATCAGGGATGGGTGACGGACTGCTCTTCCGACCTGCAAACGGTTTTTCAAATGGCACAAAGCTTCCTAAAGCGAAAAGAATCTATTTCCATAGCCTATCATGGTAATATTGTGGACTTACTGGAGTATGCCGTGGAGCAGGATATTAAAATAGACTTATTATCAGACCAAACCTCCTGTCATGCAGCCCATGACGGAGGATATTGTCCCCAGGGAATCACCTTTGACGAAAGAACGGAGCTTTTGGCAAATGACCGGGATACCTTTATTAAAATGGTGGATGTATCTCTTAAAAAGCACTTTACTTTGATTCAAAAATGCTGTGAGAGAGGCACGTATTTCTTTGATTATGGCAATGCTTTCTTAAAGGCTGTTTATGATGCAGGGGTAAAGGAGGTATCCAAAAACGGAACAGATGAAAAGGATGGTTTTATTTTTCCGTCCTATGTGGAGGATATTATGGGGCCTCAATTATTTGACTACGGCTACGGACCCTTCCGTTGGGTTTGCTTAAGCGGTAAGGAAATAGATTTGGATAAGACAGATAAAGCGGCCATGGAATGCATTGACAAGGACAGAAGATATCAGGATTTGGATAATTATAACTGGATACGGGATGCCGGGAAAAATAAAATGGTAGTTGGTACCCAGGCAAGAATCCTATATCAGGATGCGGAGGGCAGAAGGAAAATTGCGCTGAGATTCAATGAAATGGTACGGAACAGGGAAGTCGGCCCCATCATGTTAGGGAGAGATCATCATGATGTAAGCGGAACGGACTCACCCTTTCGGGAAACCTCCAATATTAAAGACGGCAGTAATGTTATGGCGGATATGGCGGTACAATGCTATGTAGGTAATGCGGCCAGGGGAATGAGTCTGGTAGCGCTTCATAACGGAGGCGGTGTGGGTATTGGAAAATCTGTTAACGGCGGTTTTGGTTTGGTATTGGACGGCAGTAAAAGAGTCGATGAAGTGATTAGGAGTGCCATGCTGTGGGATGTTATGGGCGGAGTAGCCAGAAGGAACTGGGCGAGAAATGAAAATTCCATAGAGACGGCAAAGGAATTTAATAAGGTCTATGAGGGAGAAGCACAAATTACGATTCCGTATCTGGTAAAGGAAGAGCTGGTAGAAAATACGGTTTCCCGATATTTTATTTCATAGGAAAGTGCGTCCTATGAAATAAAACCCTCCGG
>CAMJWQ010000157.1 GCA_946409475.1 uncultured Lachnospiraceae bacterium | reverse complement strand
AATTTATATAAGAAAACAGAGATTATATTACTCATACAATCTCTGTTTCCTTTACCTTTCCATATATCTTCCAGAATCAAAAATATTCTTGTCCTAATCCTGCGAGTACCGCAGGACTGCACCGGGACTTTTTGAATGTATGCACTAGAATAAATCTGCAATCTCTTTGGCGGATTGGAATAAATAATCGGCACCGTTTTCCTTTAACTCCCGTAAGTCTCGAAAGCCCCATAAGACTCCTGCTTTATCCATTTTGGCATTTGCAGCCGTCTGCATGTCCGTCTTACTGTCACCGATATATAATATATCATCGGCAGACAGTCCCATTTTCTCAGCAATCATATTGGCCGCCGCCGGTGATGGTTTTTTCGGAATATCTTCTCTTTGTCCCATAATATCAATAAAAGGGATATGAGGAAAAAATTTATGGATCAGCGCTTTGGTATAATCCGTTCTTTTATTGGAATTAACAGCAAGTTTAATGCCCTTAGCTGCTAAATTCCTTAATAATTCATCGATACCCTGATAGGGTTCCGTCTTATTTTTATAATTTTTATCATAAACTGCTACAAACCTTTCCACTATTTCATCCAGCTTATCATTGTCAACCTTTTCGGGCAGACTGACCTCCAACAGGTTACGAAAACCATTGCCTACCTTTTGTTTATATTTCTCAACTCCATGCTCCGGATATCCGTAACTGCTGAGAACCTCATTTACACTGTCAGCCAAGTCTTCGATGGTATCAAGTAAAGTTCCGTCCAAATCAAATATAACACCTTTGTATTTTTTCATGCTATCTCTCCTGTATTTGTTTTATTCCGTCAGTTTCCTTTATAGTTTACCATATCTTTAATATGGGGTCTATCATACAGGAAGGCCCAGTGTACTTTAGTCAGATATTTTATTTTCAGATGAACAGGGACATATCCGATTCCTCCGCAAAGGCCAGCATAGCTGCCGCACCGCCCAGCTTTACACCGTCTATGAGCTCTTCCCTTTTAATGCCCATAACATCCATACTCATGGAACAGGCAATGAGCTCCACTCCATTGGACTGAGCCAGCCTGATCAGCTCCTCCAGACTGTCGACATTTTTATTTTTCATGACACCCCGTATCATCTTTGCTCCCATTCCACCCATATTCATCTTCGATAAGGCCAGTTTTTTTGATCCCCTTGGCATCATCATACCAAACATATTTGATATGAAATCCTTTTTCACTTTTACTTTTTCAGATTTTCTTAAAATGCTCAGACCCCAGAAGGTAAAGAACATACTGACATTTCTGCCCATGGCCGCTGCCGCGTTGGCAATAATAAAAGAGGCAATGGCTTTGTCCAGATCCCCGGAAAATACGATGATATTTTTACCCTCTTTCTCAGACGTACCACATGCGGAAACACTTTTCGGTGCTTTCCTGATCTTTGCGATACTAATCCCTTTATTAGAAGCCATGCCCTCGAATACATGACCTGTTCTTTTACAATAGCCTTCTATATCACCGGCAAAAGCGGGATCTGTTGTGGATATTTCGATGACATCCCCTATTTGGGCTTCTTTCAGGGCTGCGGATAATTTTACAATGGGACCGGGGCATTGGAGACCGCAGGCGTCTATTGAAATCTGCCTGCCACCGCCTGCTTCTTCATCACTCATTCGTTTTTTTTTACTTTCCATGTCTTTCTCCTCCGGCAGCTGGGTTTCCGGATTTATACCGAATACATTTTTCAAAGTATTTTTCGTACCAAAGATGGAATGATATAGGCGATAGCCGCCGCTTAAATTGTAAGTATCGTATCCCTTCTGGCTTAATATTCTGGCAGCTACATAGCCGCGAAGTCCGATTTGACAGGTTACGTATACGGGTTTATTTTTATCGATTTCCTGTAAACGGTCTCGCAGGGAATCCAGGGGAATGTTGATAAATCCGTCAATATGACCGTTTTCATATTCCATTTCCATACGGGTATCCAACAAGGTAACGCTTCCGTCCCTTGGCAGAGCCTTAACGTCATGCCAGTGAAAATTCTTAACCTTTCCTGTGAGGATATTTTCAATGACAAATCCGGCCATATTTACCGGGTCCTTGGCAGAGCTGTAGGGAGGTGCATAACACAGCTCCAATTCCGCCAGGTCATAAGCCGTCATGCCCCCACGGATGGCAGTGGCCATCACATCACACCGCTTATCGGCCCCGTCAAAGCCCACAATCTGAGCTCCTAATATCTTACCTGTTCCCTTTTCGAAAATTGTCTTTATGGACATATTAACGGCTCCCGGATAATAGCTGGCGTGACTGGCTGAATAGGTAAAGGATTTGTCAAATTCCAGGCCCAGTCTTTTTGCCGTTTTTTCATTCACTCCTGTCGTAGCAACGGTAATATCAAATACTTTTAAAATTGCCGATCCCTGGGTTCCTCTATATTTGCTGCCTAAGCCTGCTATATTATCGGCAGCGATCCGTCCCTGCTTATTTGCCGGTCCTGCCAGGGGAATGGCCGCCTTCTGCCCCGTAACGAAATCCGTAATTTCAATGGCATCACCAACGGCGTAAATATCCGGGTCTGAGGTTAACATGTCATCGGAAACCTTAATATAGCCGCGTTCATTTACTTCCAGGCCCGCATTTTTGGCTATGGTGCTTTCAGGGCGGACACCGACAGCCATAATCAGCATATCTGCTTCCAATTCTCCGCTGTTAACGGAAATTTTCAGCTTATCTCCCAAATCAGCTATGGAACGGACCCCGTTTCCCAGTAATAAGGTTACCCCTTTGCTTTCAATATGTCTATGCACATCAACGGCCATATCAAAGTCTAAAGGCGCTATTACCTGATCCGCCATTTCAATTATGGTAACAGCAAGGCCCGCATTGTATAAATTCTCCGCCATTTCCACACCGATATAACCGCCTCCCACAACTACGGCAGTTTTTGGCTGCCTTGACTCCAGAAAGCCTTTGATTTTATACGTATCGGGTATGTTGCGAAGGGTAAAGACCTTATCGGAATGGATTCCCTCCATATTGGGCCTGATAGGTTCCGCTCCCATGGAAAGGATTAATTTACCATAGGATTCCTCATAGGTTTTTCCTGTCCGCAGGTTCTTGACCATTACCTTTTTTTCTTTTCGGTCTATTGCCGTTACTTCATTCAAAACCCTGACATCCACATGGAAACGGGCATGAAAGCTTTCCGGTGTCTGTAGGGTTAAAGCTCCTTTTTCCTTAATTTCCCCGCCGATATAATAAGGAAGGCCACAATTGGCAAAGGATATATATTCTCCTCTCTCCATTAATATGATCTCCCTGTTTTCATCCAGCCTTCTAAGCCTTGCAGCTGCCGAAGCGCCGCCTGCCACACCACCGATAATAATTACTTTTTCACTGCTGCTCATATTTACTACATCCTCCTTGCATTTGCCATAAAATTTGTGATATCATTTCTTTGCTTTTTCATAATTCAATTTTTTAAAATCTTGATTGATAAAAATTTAACTATTTAAGAGTAACGTATTTCTTATGCATTGATTATATTTCAAAAAAAAGAATTACTCTGTAACCAGGTTACAAAGTAATTTCTTTTAAGTCTCTTGATTATAAAACTATTCCTTTTTGCCCATAGAAAATAATTTTACCGGATGAATACTCTAAAACAGCCTTTTATCAATACCCTCACTTGATTTCTATTTTATATTGCCGTATAAGCTGTTAAGAAGTACACCGTCGGCATCCTGGCTTAATTCCCAAATCATTGCACCGCCAAGGCCCTTATTCTTAATGAATTGTACTTTTGCGCCTATGGACTGCTCATCATCATAGCTGATAAAGGTCGATCCGTTAAAGAGCCAGGGAACCTCGGATTGTTCGTGATAATAGCGGACAAACTGAGGATTGCTCAGGTAATTTCCTACAATGTTGGCATAGCTGATAGAGGCACTTCCCGAATAGGATTGGTATAGACCATTATTACTGTTAACAGCCGCATTGTACAGATAACCATAGAATGGAATACCCATTACCAGCTGTCTCCCAGGAAATCCCGCATTTAACCAGCTATTTACCGCCAAATCGATGCTCCATTTATAATGAGGAACCACATCATTATTTTGATACAGGGGTGCATTGAAGTCCGTATAGGAATCCCACGCACCATGAATATCATAGGTCATGATATTGGCAAAATCCACGTACTGACTGAGCTTATTTAATTCCGTATTATTCACAAAGCTGTCTGTCGCCGCACCGGCAAAGGTTAAAAGATAATGCCTGCCGTCAGCTTCACCTCTGGCATTTAACCTTTCCCTGATTTTTTGCATTAACAGGGTAAAGTTCTGCTTGTCCTCGGGCCTTTTACCATTGCCTGCCATTCCGCCGCCGACAGGATATTCCCAATCTATATCAACACCGTCAAAACCGTATTTCACCATAAATTCCACACAGGAATCGGCAAAGGTATTTCTGGAGCTTTCCGTTAATGCCGCATCGGAAAATCTGCCCGACCAGGTCCAGCCGCCTACGGAAATCAGTGTCTTTAAGCCGGGATTACTTTTCTTTAAAGCATTTAGCCTTGCAAAATTGGCAGGATCAATATCCGGATAGCCTAAGGTGATTCGATAATCACTTCCGATATTGGCAAAAGCATAATTGATATATTCTACCTTTGCCGTATCAATCTTATCCGGTGTATAGCCGGAATAGGATGACCATGCCGCATAATATCCCACCACGCGGTTCGTTCCGGTATCCATAGCCACAACTGCAGGATTCGGTCCCACCGGTTTGACAGGCTCCGCAGCCGGCTCCTGTCCCGTACCTCCTGACTGATTGGGGTCAGTGCTGCCTGCACCTGCAGAAGGATTCGCCTCTGTTGATGTATTCGAGCCGCCTGTTCCGCTGCCTGCTTGTCCGGAGTCCGCCGGACCTCCGTTTCCGGCTGCTTGATCCGTTTGTGTATCTGTATCCGTACCTCCGGTCTGGTCCGTATCAGACGTCCTGACCGTATTTTCCCCTGTCACGGCGGCCGTACCGGTATCCGCAGTGTCCAACGCACCGGCCGGCGTGGTTCCCGCTGCCGATAAAGACTTAGTGGTAACAGTCACTATATTACTTGACTTAGAAATGTTTCCTGATAAATCCTTTGCTTTTATAAAGAATTTATAAGTAGTTTCCGCCGTTAATCCGTTTGTTTCATATGTAGTGGTCTTGCTGCTCCCAACCAGACGATTATCCTTATAAATATCATAAGATTCCACACCAACATTATCCGAAGAGGCATTCCATGCTAATTGTACTTTTGTATCGGTTACTGTGGATGCCCTTACGTCAGCGGGTGCCGTCGGTGCCTTTTTGTCCGGTTTTGCGGCAAATACGGAAAAACCGCTTACAACAATCAGTATCATTATCAAAAGTACAGTCCATCTTTGCTTTTTCCCTAAATATCTCTTCATTTAAAACCCTCTTCCATGTTCTTTATTGGTATAGCCATATCGTTATCCTGAAGCAATTGATAAATTTATGTTAACAACGTAACTACGTTATGTCAACAGAATTGGCCTTCCGCAGACTGGTATAATACTGGAAAAAAAGCAGTACCCCCCTCATCAAGGATGTACTGCTTTTTCTATAAAAAACTGCTCTGTCCCTCCGCCTTTTATCTGTTGTAATTTTACCCCTTCCATGGTATAATCTTAGAAAAAGTAAGAGGGCAGTTACAGTCCCTTGCCAATATGTTATTAGTTTTAATAACCGCTAACCTTGGTCGGGGCGGTTATTTTTTTGCGTTGCTATCTATGTAGTGCAGTAGGATCGTCACAATCATTCCTACAACTCCTAACATGATGGACAAGATTTCATAATCCGTCATACGCACCAATACTGTTCTTCATACAGTATCACCCCTTTCTACACAGGGGGCAGGGGACGCCTGTCCGTGTTATTATTGCATGCTGACAAAAGGGTACACGGAGAAAACTATCCTCTTACTGTTAATATTGTACCATATATTCCCATTTTTTGAAAGTATTTTTATTAAATTTATCTATTTTTATTAAAGATATATACACAAGCTTTATATTTATATAAACTATTTGAAAATTAATATCTTTTTACTATACTATTAAAATAAATCAGGATAAGGAGATTAGTATTATGACTGTTGAGCCCATCAGAGATAAGATAAAAATCAAACAGCTTTTCCAGTATTTAAACGGAATTGATCCCAAATATGCCCTTATTTTTAAATTTGGTATTAATACCGGGTTACGAATCAGCGATATTCTTCCTTTGAAAGTTAAGGACATATATAACAGTAAATGGCAATTCAAAGAGCACCTGACCATCATAGAACAAAAGACAGCAAAGGAAAAAAGAATAAAATTAAATGATACTTTACGAAGATGTATTCAAAAGTATGTAACTACACAAAGACTGGCACCTGAGGATTATCTTTTTTACAGTCAGAAGGGGGGACATCTGGGAAGAATACAGGTATATAAGGTAATGAAGGAAAGTGCTCTGGCATTGGGGATTGAGAATTTCGGGACCCACAGCCTCCGTAAAACCTGGGGCTATTGGACTTATAAAATATCCAAGTATAATATCGGACTTATTATGGACACTTTTAATCACAGCTCATCAAGTATCACTCTTCGCTACATAGGTATTAATCAGGATCAGAAGGATGAGCTTTATTCTATTGTCCAGCTCTAATACCGTTTTAAGCCGGGGTTATCCCGGCTTATTTTAACTTTCCTTTTTTTCTTACCCTGGTCTTGAAAAAACTATGAATTGTTTATTATCATATCACAGCATTCCTTTACGGATAACTTATCAAAATAATAATTTTCCATAGGAATCCATTTTTTTTCGAAGTCTTCAAAACGGGTTATGCCGTTTCGTATAATCAGCCTTTTCCTTTGTTCTTCTTCTGAGATATCCAGAAAAATCCTGTAATCATAGTACTGTCTGAATTCCTCCCGCAAAGAATAGGAGCCTTCTACAATCATTATGGATGAGGGCTTTATTAATACCTGCCCTTTTATATCCATAATCGAACAATCAAAGACCCCGTAGGAAAAACCCTGCTTACCATGAAGATATGGCAATACCTCCTTACGGAACCTCTCATAGTGAATATTTCCTCCCGGTTCGTTAAGCCGTTCTTCTGTTCGTAAGGATAAGGGTAAATAAAAATCATCCATATGAATGGTACTGCAATTATGGGCAAATACCTCCTGCAGCCATTGTGCCAGTGTTGATTTTCCCGCTCCGCATTTACCGTCTATGGCTATCACTGCTTTATTTTTTTCTTTTGTAATTTTTTCAATAGCCGAAACCAGTGAATTTTTAATAACTTTCTTCATGAAATTCGTTCCTCATTAGCCTTACTCTTTTTAAAGCCATCACTAATAAGGGTATAATAATAATCTGGCTTATAATCCCCGGTATGGCTTTTATAAACGCTCCGGATAAAAACATGGAAAAAGTAAATGTGTCCCCTGTAATACCGTAAATAAAAAATGATACCATTCCCCAAATGATACGTCCGATCAGCATTGAGGTTATTAGGGCAAGATAAATGGAGCTTGTTTTCCTGGGAAGCTTCCTGTATAAAGCTCCCGTAAGGGCTCCGTAGGCCGCCAGTTCAAAAGCCATTGCAAGACCCGTTGGGAAAATAGGCGGCATTTGGAATAAGAGGAACCGGAGTAAGGGGGCTATAAATCCTACTGCTGCTCCATAGGGCCACCCGCAAAGAAATCCGCATAATAGAACCGGAATATGCATAGGGGACAGCATACTGCCGATTTGCGGGATCTGTCCCGTAAAAAATGGGAGTATAAGA
>CAMJWQ010000156.1 GCA_946409475.1 uncultured Lachnospiraceae bacterium | reverse complement strand
GGAATAGAGGAACCTATCTCTATCATTCAGTTTCTGTGGGTCAATCTGGTAATGGATACCTTAGCGGCTCTTGCTTTTGGAGGAGAACCGGCATTAAGGCGCTTTATGGCGGAAAAGCCTAAAAGAAGAGACGAAAGCATTATCAGTAAATATATGTGGAGTGCCATCTTAACAGGCGGTTTATGGACCTTCGGATTGAGCATGTTTTTCCTGTTATCACCTATTGCAGAGCAGTGGTTCAGGCCTGACGAACACGCAAGGTATCTTTTAACGGGATATTTTACATTCTTTATTTTTATTGCTGCCTTTAATGCCTTTAATGCCAGAACAGAGAAGCTGAATCTTTTTGATAATATTAGAGAGAATCATGGCTTCTGGAAAATTATTATTTTAATTCTGGTGATTCAGATAATTATGACATATTTAGGCGGAGATGTTCTTCGCTGCTACGGATTACAGGCTAATGAATGGCTGGCGGTAATTTTAACCGCCTTTACGATTATCCCTGTTGATTTAATCAGAAAGTTAATAATGAAAAGCGGGAAATAATGCGAAATAACTACCAGGGTTCCGGGAATAGAAAACCGGAACCTGTTTGTATCAATTGGTTTTAAATATCGAAATACTCATAACCATAATCGGCAGGAGAGCCCATGAATTTATTTTGTTCGGATTTAGACAATACTTTAATTTATTCTTATAAACAGGAAATAGGCAGTGATAAAAGGGCTGTTGAGATAAAGGATGGTAAAGAGCTGTCCTATATGACGCAGAAATCCTATCGGCTGCTGGAAAAAGTAAAAGAGCATTTCTGTTTTGTACCAATTACAACGAGGTCCTTAGAGCAGTATCGCAGAATACGGCTGGGCTCCCATTGGTATCCGGAATATGCCTTAGCAGCCAACGGCGGTATATTATTGGACAATAACACAGTAGATTTGGATTGGTATCAGGAATCGAAGGATTTAATAAAAAAAGCGGAAAAGGAATTGAAACAGAGCATTGCTATCCTGGAAAAAGATGAAAATGTGATTTTAGAGGTGCGTAAGGTAGATGATTTATTTGCTTTTACCAAAAGCAACAATCCTGAAAAAACCATTGAAATTCTGAAGAAAAATATACATATGGAGGAAGTGAACGTATATAAAAACGGACAGAAGGTATATGTATTTCCTAAAATCTTAAATAAAGGAAATGCCTTAAGAAGGTTAAAAGATAAATGTGAGCCCGAATTCATCATAGCTGCAGGCGACAGTGATTTTGATATCAGTATGCTGCAAATTGCACATAAATCATTTATGCCTCTTTCATTAAATGAAATAATAGGAGACATAATAGGTGAAAAAATAGTTTTTAATGATAAGGTCTTTTCTGACAATATGTTAGAGCATATTATGAGCAACAGTTCAGCCATGCAGAAATGAGAGCGCAAAATACCCGTGAGTGCTCGCACTCTAAGGGTATTTTGTGCTCTCATTTCTATAGGGCGGACGCCCGGCATGAATAATGTGCCCGCCAAACAGTAAAAGGAATGTTATACTGAATCCGGGCACATTATGAATGGCATGGCCGAACTGTTACTGTTATGAATATTTTGTAGAAAAAATGTATTCCTTCATAAAAATATTGACTCTGGTATTATGCTATGGTTTATAATCATCATCAACGGTAAATGTATTGTATTTTAATTTATGTAATATGGAAAGGATGAAATGAATGATTGAAAAAGAAAGAGTATTAAGTGAACTGGATCATATTTTGGAGGTTATACATAGTGACGAACTGACGGAAGAACAGAAGGAAACCGTGACGAAAGAAACCGTAGCCTATTTTGATAAATATATCAGCCCGGGCTGGTTAAAATATAGAAAAAGTGTTTCCACAAATGCGGCTGTTGTAGAGTGGAAAGACTATGGCGCTTATTGTACCGGATTATATGGAGAAGAGTTTATTGACTGCCTGGGTGGTTTTGGCATTTATACGTGCGGACATAGAAATGAGGAAATAATTGATGCGGTAAAGGCACAGTTAAATCATCAGGCACTGCATTCCCAGGAGCTGCTGGATCCCTTAAGGGGTTATCTGGCAAAAGCCGTATCCGATATTACTCCCGGTGATTTGGAGAAATGCTTTTTTACCAACGGCGGTGCGGAAGCCGTGGAAATGGCATTAAAATTAGCCAGAATTGCAACGGGGGGAAAATGGTTTATTTCTACCGTAAAAGCATTTCACGGGAAATCCATGGGTGCCATTTCCATGGGAGGAAAAGGAAGCTATCGAATTCCATATACACCGATGGTGCAGCAGGTGCAGCATGTGGAATATGGTATGGCAGAGGACATCAGGAAAGCCATTAACAATTTACAGGCCGTTGGTGAATCTGTGGCGGCAGTCATCCTGGAACCCATACAAGGGGAAGCCGGCATTATTATTCCACCGGAAGGCTATTTAAAAGAGGTCAGGAAAATCTGTGATGAAACAGGTGTTGCCCTTATATTTGATGAAATCCAGACAGGCATGGGCAGAACAGGGGCTATGTTCCGTTGTGAGACGGAGGAGGTGGTACCTGATATCTTAACCTTTGGCAAAGCATTTGGCGGAGGTATTATGCCTATAACCGGTATTATCTGCAGGCCCCACATGTGGACGGAGGAATTGGTAGAAAATCCATGGCTGCTTGGCTCGCCTACCTTCGGAGGAAATCCTCTGGCATGCTCGGCGGCATTGGCAACTATCCGATACATGCTAAAGCATGATATACCCGGCCAGTGTAAGGCAAAGGGAGATTATTTAAAGAAAGGTCTTAGTAAGCTTTGGGAAAAGTATCCTGCCGTGATTCAGGAAGTACGCGGTACAGGGCTTATGCTGGCTGTTGAATTTTTTAACGATGAAATCGGTTATTCCGTTTCAAAGGGAATGTTTAAACGAAGGGTACTGACTGCGGGAACGCTTGTCAACTCAAAATGTGTACGGTTTGAACCGGCAGCGGTTATTAGTTTTGAGGATTTGGACCGTGTGGTTAACAGAATGGATGAAGCATTGGCAGATACACAAAAAGAATTCCAATTATCGTGAGCAGATTAAAAGTATCAGTCTTATGAAGCTTTAGAAAGTCATATGAAACTTTAGAGAGAATGTATTGACAAATTAAATATATCGTGTTAGATTTCTAAATAAGAAAGACATAGATAAATGCGTTGATTGGGATATGTTGGAATAACCTCTTCATTTCAGAGAATCGTTATTTGGTGGAAGACGATATGAATGTTATGACGGCCTCACCCAGGAGCAGTTATGTTGAAAGGCCCTGATTTAGGCTGAGTAGGTGTATTCGGAGTCTCACCGTTAAAAGAGAACCAATTGCTTTTTCTGCAGAAAAGATATCTTAAATGGGGGAGCAGAAAAAAAGATTGGAAGAGGGTGTGCATGTATGCACAAAAAGCAGAGTGGTACCGCGGATATTTTTCGTCTCTATAACATGGAAATGTTATAGAGATTTTTTTGTATCTCGTGAGTGAGGGATTCGGGGAGCTGAAAGTGACTTGTCCGCTTTGTTCTAATCTCTTTCAACACATACTATGTCATCTAAATTATTTCGGGAGGAAATGAAAATGAATGGTTTACTGTTAATTCTTTTAGCCGCCGTGATATTGGGTGGAGCTTACCTTGTGTATGGGCGGTATCTGGCTAAAAAATGGGGGATAGACCCGAAGGCAAAAACACCTGCCTATGAATATGAAGACGGCGTGGATTATGTACCGGCAGACACAGGAGTGGTATTTGGACACCAGTTTGCTTCCATAGCAGGTGCCGGTCCTATTAACGGACCGATACAGGCAGCGATGTTCGGATGGCTGCCGGTACTGCTTTGGATATTACTGGGAGGAATATTTTTTGGAGCGGTACAGGACTTTGCTGCCATGTATGCTTCCGTAAAAAATAAAGGACGTTCCATAGGGTATATCATTGAAGTATATATCGGAAAGCTGGGTAAACGACTTTTCTTACTGTTTACATGGCTGTTTTCTATACTTGTAGTAGCGGCCTTTGCTGATATTGTCGCAGGTACTTTTAACGGATTCAATGCGGAGACAGGAGATAAAATTACTGCCAATGCCTCTGTGGCTACAACGTCTTTACTGTTTATTGCCGCGGCTGTAGGATTGGGATTCTTTCTGAAATATGCCAAGAAAAATAAGTGGGTCAATACTGTTGTTGCCATTGCATTACTGGTGGTATGTGTTGCAATTGGTATCTTTTTTCCTATTTATGTAAAACAAAGCTCATGGCTGCTGTTCGTATATGCCTATGTCATTGTAGCCTGTGTAACACCGGTTTGGGCATTATTACAGCCAAGAGATTATTTAAACAGCTTTTTATTAATCGCCATGATGATTGCGGCATTTTTAGGAATTATCATTTACAATCCTTCTATGAATCTGCCGGTATTTACCTCCTTTAAGCTTACCTCTGCAACGGGAACCGTGTCCTATTTGTTTCCCACATTGTTTGTTACGATTGCCTGTGGAGCAGTATCCGGTTTTCACGCACTGGTATCGTCAGGTACGGCGTCAAAGCAGATCAAAAATGAAAAAAGCATGCTGCCCGTATCCTTTGGAGGTATGCTGTTAGAATCGTTTTTAGCCATTACAGCCCTGATTGCGGTAGGATTTGTTGCAACAAGTGAGGGGATACCCGCGGGAACGCCGCCTCAGCTTTTTGCCTCAGCGATATCCACCTTTTTAACGAAGTTAGGCTTGCCGGAATCGGTGACCTTTACGTTGATTACCCTGGCGATTTCCGCCTTTGCATTAACAAGTCTGGATTCGGTGGCAAGGGTTGGAAGAATTGCCTTTCAGGAGTTTTTTACAGACGATACCGTAGCTAAAGATAAGATGAACCCTCTTCAAAGGCTGTTAGTGAATAAATATTTTGCAACAGTATTGACCTTAGTACTTTGCTATGTGCTTTCCAGAGTAGGCTATGCGAATATCTGGCCGTTGTTCGGATCCGCCAACCAGCTGCTCTCTGCTTTAGCCCTTATTGCCTGTGCGGTTTTTCTAAAGAAGACGAAAAGACAGGGATTTATGCTTTGGGCTCCTATGCTCATCATGCTTGGCGTTACCTTTACTGCCTTAATTCTTAAAATGGCAGAGCTGTTGAAATCATTTGGAACAGCCGCCACCGCAGGAAATATATTACAATTTGTATTTGCCGTATTATTATTAATACTGGGAGTTATTGTTGCCTTTGAAGGTATCCGTAAACTGCTGGATAAAAAAGCTATGGCATAAATTTTTCTTTGAGCCGGCATTAAATTTTCTGAAAAATTAAATAGGTAAAAAAGAAAGCACCGTCTTGTGTTAGGGGTTAAGTTAACCAAAAGCAAAAACTAACACAAGTACAGGGTGCTTTTTATTTTGCGTGTAGAATCCATAGTAAATATACTATTTTACTATGATTTAACAGTGATTATTATATAAAATGACTATCTAAATCAAAGGGAAATGAAAATTATATGTATACATATCATGAAAAATGGATTTAAGTTTGTTAATAATTGCACAATTCATACAAATGTGATAATATATAGGGAGTTAATTATTTAACAATATATTTGTTTTTGATATCTATGTTAACCGGCTTATCTTTGTGCGACAGAGGCTTATTTACAATGCTATGATTTCCGTGCCATTTGAACTAATTACTTGTGACATATATATAAATAAAAACGTAATGCATACTTAAATGCGGAGAGGAGAAGGAAGTGAGCAGACTACATATTGAAACACCAAATAAGGCTCAGACAGTAGTGGAGGGTCTCTATAGGGATATGGAGCACCGAATTATAGCCAGCCCGCCGGGATTATGTCCCGTAGATATGGCTTCTTCTTTTTTAAAATTGTGTCATGCACAGACCTGTGGAAAATGTGTGCCCTGTCGAATCGGATTGGGTCAGCTGTCAAATCTTTTAGAGGATGTGCTGAATGGGGAGGCAACCTTGGAAACGATTGATTTAATCGAAAAAACTGCCCGTGTCATTTCCAATTCGGCAGATTGTGCCATAGGGTATGAAGCGGCAAATATGGTTTTAAAAGGGGTTACCGGTTTTCGGGATGATTATGAGGAACATATCGAAAACGGAAGATGCATTTGCAACTTAAACCAGCCTGTTCCCTGTGTATCCTTATGTCCGGCAGGAGTGGATATTCCCGGATATGTAGCACTGGTAAATGAGGGACGTTACGCAGATGCCGTACGCTTAATACGTAAGGATAATCCCTTTCCGACAGCATGTGCCCTTATATGTGAACATCCCTGTGAAGCACGCTGCCGGAGAAATATGGTGGATGATTCCGTTAATATACGTGGATTAAAGCGTTATGCGGTGGAGCATGCGGGTACGGTTCCCGCCCCCAAATGTGCCGAAAAAACAGGCAGGAAGGTTGCGGTAATCGGAGGCGGTCCCGGCGGTTTGTCGGCGGCTTATTATCTGTCACTTATGGGACATAAGGTTGTTGTTTACGAGCAGAGGGAACGGCTTGGGGGTATGCTCCGTTACGGAATACCGAATTACCGTCTTCCAAGAGAGCGTTTGGATGAGGATATTGCCGTCATAATAGCAACAGGTATTATTATTAAAACAGGAGTCTCCGTAGGAAAGGATATTTCTTTGGAAGAGTTAAAAAATCAATATGATGCTGTTTATATCGCCATAGGGGCACATATCGATAAGAAAATAGGTATTGAAGGGGAAAACAGCAAGGGAGTGATTTCGGCGGTAGAAATGCTTCGTGCCATAGGAAAAGATAATCCTCCGGATTTTACCGGA
This sequence comes from uncultured Lachnospiraceae bacterium, assembly GCA_946409475.1. Lineage (GTDB taxonomy): Bacteria > Bacillota > Clostridia > Lachnospirales > Lachnospiraceae > CAMJWQ01. The sequence continues at coordinate 1,015 of CAMJWQ010000156.1, read as the reverse complement.
AAAAGGGTAGTGGTAATCGGAGGAGGAAATGTGGCAATGGATGTAACACGTTCTGCAGTTCGGTTAGGAGCCGAAAAAGTGACCTGCGTATACAGACGGCGGATTGCCGATATGACAGCCTTACCGGAGGAGGTGGAGGGGGCTATTGCAGAAGGCTGTGAAGTGATACCCTTACAGGCGCCCGTACGGATAGAACATGATGAGGAGGGAAAGGTTTTAGCCTTATGGACGAAGCCTCAAATCATAGGAAGGATAGATGCGTCGGGCAGGCCAAGGCCTGAGAATGCAAACGCTCCGGAGCAGAGAATGCCCTGTGATATTTTAATCGTTGCCATCGGTCAGGGCATTGAATCCCGGCATTTCGAGGAAAGGGGAGTTCCTGTTAAACGTGGTGTAATTGAAGCACTTTCCGACAGCTGTGTGGAAAATAATCCTAATATATTTGCGGGAGGAGATTGCGTAACAGGTCCGGCAACGGTGATACGGGCCATAGCGGCAGGAAAAGTGGCGGCCGCCAATATTGATAATTATTTGGGATATAATCATGTAATCAGTACGGATGTAAAGATACCGGATCCCAGACTGGATGACAGACCGGCCTGCGGCAGAGTCAATATGAGAGAGCGGGACGCTATGGAACGTATGGGAGATTTTGAGTTGATTGAATGCGGAATGACAGACGAAGAAGCGCATCAGGAATCCTCCAGATGCCTTAGATGTGATCATTTTGGTTATGGTGTATTCAAAGGAGGCAGGATAAATAAATGGTAACATTAACGATCAATCAGAAAACTATTTCGGTAGAAGAAGGTACTACTATTTTAAACGCAGCAGCAGCTGCCGGTATTCCTATCCCCAGTCTTTGCTATTTAAAAGGTATCAATGAAATAGGAGCCTGCCGTGTCTGCATTGTTGAAGTGAAAAATATTAATAAATTGGTTCCTGCCTGTAATAATGTAGTTGAGGAGGGCATGGAGGTATACACGAACTCCCCTAAGGTCAGGGAAACCAGAAG
>CAMJWQ010000155.1 GCA_946409475.1 uncultured Lachnospiraceae bacterium | reverse complement strand
TACGAAATCCCGGTACGTTAATTTTGCTTTTATTTTTTAAATAGGCAGCCTGAAGTGCCTTCTCTAAATCCTCCGCCGACACCTCCACTGTTAATTTCGCCATATTTTTTTCTAAGTTTTCCACCTGAACACTCATTTTTTATAAATCCTCCTAATAGTTATCTAAATGAAAGGTTTTTTCCACCCATACTTACAGTCATTTCATAAGTATAGCACAATGTATTTTAAAATACCAGTATTTTTTCCTTTCAAATCGCGGCCCTGATCACGGCGCTTGATTACGGCAGACACATGAAGGTGTTCCATTAACAAGCCTTTGAAAGCATTGTAAATATGGGCTTATTTTAAACGGACGCATTCTTCCCGTCCTTTAGCAGTATGGTTCTTTTACAGGCATCCGCTACTTTGCTGTCATGAGTAACAATCACCATAGCGATTCCGCTGTCATTGAGCTTTTTAAATATAGAAAGCACCTCTGCCTCCGTTCCTTCATCCAGTGCTCCGGTGGGCTCGTCCGCCAGAATCAGGGAAGGTCTTTTTACCACGGCTCTTGCTATGGCAACCCGCTGCTGCTGGCCTCCCGACAATTCATTGGGATAGGCCTTTTCCTTTTCTTCAATACCAAGCTCTTTTAGGGCAGACATAACCCTTTCCCTTATTTCACGCTTTGGTATCCTCTGGTAACGCAGGGGGAGGGCCACATTATCAAATACGGTGATATCCTCAATTAAGGCAAAATACTGTACGATAAAGCCTATTTCGTACCGGCGGTGGCGTATTAATTCTCTTCCATTCTCCAGATTCAGCCTTTTTCCCCTGTATAAATATTCTCCCTCCTCCATTTTTGTAAGTCCCCCAAGGATATTTAGCAGCGTGGATTTTCCGGAGCCGCTCTTTCCCATAACAGCCACCATTTCCCCTTCCTCCACTGCTACAGAAGCTCCCTGCAGGGCATGAACCCTTACATCCTTTTTCCCAAAAGATTTATGAACATCTCTTACTTCCAACAGCGTCATTATTCTTTCCTCCTCATGAGTTCTTCTGTTTCCATTCCTTTTAATTTTACTGTTATAAATACTGCCATTGCACAAAAGATCAGCACCGCCATAAAAATGACTGCTCCAAAGGGCATGTAATTCTGTGACAAATACATTTTCTTTCGCAGCAGCAGAAAATTAATTCCCATACAAGGCAGCAGCAAAAGAAACATTTCCAGCAAAAAGGGCATGATAATGGGATAAAGTCCGGAGCCGTTTACCAGATACACCGCATAGGTACGGAGATTTTTCTGGATTTTATTAAGTGAAGCAGACACCAGACAGAAGATGGTAAAGCATACCATAGCCCCTGTCAGCACCGTAATCATGGCTATGGTAGTTTCCGTTTCATTCTTTAACAGTTCCATACCAAAGCTGGTGGAGGTAAACAGTAAATCGTATACATCATACTGCTCCGACAGCTCATGGGCTCTGATAATAGCCTGGGAATAGGAGACTCCCGGATATAAGGATATGCAGGAATAAAAGAGGGAATCCGTATATTGCCCCGAAACTATTTTCGCCCGCTCCTCCTGCCCTTCAGGCACATATTGGATGTCCATTCCCACCGGACATAGGATATAGTCATCTAAAAACAGTATTTCCTCTGCAACTCCACCTCCATAAGCAGGCATCCAGGAATCTTCTTCTAAAAATCCCACCACTTTTGCATTATAAAAGGCTTCCGCTGTGGCCATAACAGGAAGCAGCAGCCGAAAGGTATCCCCCACCTGAAATACTCCCTGATAGCTATGCCCCAACAGAACAGGCATGGGAGACTCCTCTGACACAAGGGTTGTATTTTCTCCGGTAAAGCCCTCCCCTTCTGCAATTTTGGGAGAAAGCAGCTCAAAAGCTGCAAGGTTCATCTGTGCGGAGCGTAAGTATGCCCCCGTAAATGCTTTTCCATTATCCTCCAGCTCCGCATAGCATGCTTCTTTCGAGCTTGCACCGTCGCTGTTCAGCAAATCATCATATTGGCCCTTTCCGAACCGGCCATCCAGCAATGCCACATCCAGATACACTCCCTGTCCGGCTCTAAATGATATTTGCCGAAACAGCTCATTCCGGGTAATCTCCCGGTAAAAATCCCTTGCCCGTACAAAACCATCCCCCTCCCTGGCAATTTCCGTTACATTACTCATGCTCATGTCAAAATCCACCCTGACCGTGTACCATTTCTCCGTATCGAATTTTTCTATCTGTGTTAGAGACTCATTATCTCCTATCTCTATGTAAAAGGTCAGCATGGTAATCAGCAAAAATAGACAGATGATGAACTGGACCATAAGCAGCAGGTTGACATAAATATAACGGGACAAACTACGGCCGGTTTCTTTTATGATTATTCCTATACGCAATTGTATCACCTCATCCTTTCACTGATGACTGTTTTCATCTCCTGATAAAGGGGCGCACAAAGAGCAAGAAAACCAAACACAACCGTCAGACAGAAGGAGAGGAGCATATCCCCATAGGTTATACGCAGTGCCTGATTCTTTACCTGCATCCAAAGAATAAAGGGAAGACTACATACATACCCTGCCAGTGCAATCTTACCGTATTCCCTGCAGATGTCAAAAACGATCTCTCTTTTCCAAAGTCCCATCATTCTCTTAATGGAGATTTCATTTCCTCTGTAAGAGAGCCATAGGGCCGTCACAATCACACTGGAGAGCAGGAAGCTAATTAAAATCAGACCATACAAAAAATTTGTAATCCTTTGCTCCGAAAAGAGCCTGTCAATCCCCACTTTCATATCCGATACGGTAATGTTAATATTCCCTTTCCCCACCATATACTGTTCCAGATCCTGCAGAATTTGATTTAGTCCCTTTATCTGTCTTCCGTCAATAATATAGCGGGTATTTACAGAGTTAATATCAATGCCTGAAGCAAAATCCAGATAGACGGACCGATTGATCCTGCTGTCCTCCCTGGTTCCCATAATACCAATGACCTTATAGGAAATGCCTCTGTATTCCCAAAACTCCTCATTGCCTTCTTTTTTAATTTGACCCTCATATGCCTTTCCCAAAACTACCAGATGGGTTCCGCCAAACTGATCCCGGCTGTCAAAAAAACGTCCCCGTAATATAGGAGGCTCTTCTGTTTTCCCTCTTCCGTAGTACCCTCTCACATCCATCATTTCGTCCCAGATAGTGGTATATAGTGCAAAATGATTCCCCTCTGCCTCATTCAAAAATTCCTCCCACAGATCCTTTACTTCACAATTTTCAATCTGAAATTTCCTCGCCTTTTCCGTGTAAAACCTTCTGCTTTGCAGCTCATTCTCCCTGCCGGCCTTTATAGTACCTGTTATGGTAATACAGCAGGCAGATATGGCGGCAAAGCTTAATAAAAGCAGTAGACTTCCTTTTTGTATTCTCTTCCCCAATATCTTCATATTACCTCCTCATTACGGATATCTAAGAGTACTGCCTATTCTTCTGCTCCTTCCAATATCCCATACTGACTACCGGGTATAAAAATATCCTCCTCAGAAGAAGGCTGCCGTTCCCCGTCTTTATACATAAATGCATCTATCCGCTCTTCACTGTCCTCTTTATAAAAAGCAAAGCTATAATCTACTTCTTTACCTCCTAAATTATGGCTTTTCCCCCCATCCTTTTCAGACTTTCCCGATATGGCCAGATACACGTATTCTGCAATCTGCAAAAGCTCCTCCTCGGACAATTCTCCATATACCCCGTAGCTGCTGTAATAGGTATCTTCTGAAAATCCCGCATATCTTCGCACAGCCACAGGGTCTTCTCCCTCCAAAAGCTCCCTGGCAGGATGCTCTTTGTAATATTTGGTTTCCCCGGATCCGCAGGCTGTCAGAAAAAGGCTGCATACAAGAATCGTACAAATACAAATAATTTTTTTCATTTTCTGCTCCCTTCTTCCCATACTAAAGACTCTCCTTCTCATAGTTTATTCTTATTGTTTTTATATTTTATTCTATATTGAATGGCGGCAAAAATGCCGCCATAAATTTTCATGTATGTCTTATATGGTAAATGCTAATTAGCCTGCCATACATATTGGATAAAGTTTCCGTTTCCGATACCATGATATGCGTTCATTGCCGCCGAAGCACCTTGTGAGTATACCGCATTTTCACCAACTTTTGTGCTATATCCGGCATAAGAAGTATCACCAATATAAGCTAAAACTGTATTTGTTACACTTCCTCCAGCTTCATAACCATTGGTCCAGGTATAGCTTTTATACTGTCCTCCCGTATACACACGATATCCCGTATAACTTGTGAGTAATGCATAAGAAGCCATCGGTGCGGCTATTGACGCCACAATTCCTAATACGGCAAGACCACTTACTACTTTTTTCATTCCTCTCATCATAAAAGTTTCCCCTTTTATTATTATAAAATGTTCACAGTGACAAGCTTATTATACCATTATTTTCCTATTGCTCAACGTTTCCAATAAAATACGTAAAAAATTGCCATTCTTTCGTAAAAATTCCTCTGTTTCTATTCCTCCATTTTTCTTTCCAAAAGCAGATAAATGACTCCTATAGAAATATTTACAAAAAATTGGTGTAGATATAAATATCTTTGAGGATAAAAAACAACGGTACCGTCTCATAAACAAACTGGTATTCCTTATCCGTATAGCCTTTGCTTTTTACTTTGTCTGCTATCTGATCGTCCGTGAGGTCGGGAAGGCTGTTGGCACTTAGCGAGTTGACAGCCTCCACGGTAGTGCTGGTGCTGCTATCTGCATCGCTATCATCATCTCCGGTCAAGAAACTGATCAGGCTGCTGATACCATCAGCTATGGCAGTAAAGAGGTTATTTCCGGTCACATCCGTTAGGATTTCTCCTTCGCAATGGATACTGATCTTGCCTACAACAGGCTCATTTGCCTGTTTCACGGTAGTAACGTAGCCTTTGCATACAGGGTCATAGGAACGCTGCGATTCATTCACATGGAAGATGACCTGCTCAGAAGGAGATGCCTCCCATGTAGCCGTTTTCTCATCCTCATAAAAAGTATTGCCATCTCCATCTGTACGGATGACGCCCTCAAAGCCTTGCCGCACATAATCTTCGGGTGCATGCAATTCTTCCAGCACATAACGGCCGGCCGGCAATTCATCTACGGTCAGGATATATACACTTTCCTCATCTGTCCCTCATTATAGGTCTTGGTAGTAAACGGGTTCTCATATGTTCCATAATGCTGCCCTGCCGTGGTACCGTACTGGGCCACTAAATCACCGAACCGGTCCTCATAGTCCTTTTTTTCTTCCGTAGCAGCATCGGCAAGGTAGTAATCGTGCCATGCACCGTCAATATCATGGATCACATAACTGACACCGGATTTCATAACGATCTGGCCCGTGGTGGCGTCTGTTTTTTCTATCTTAATAAACGCTTTCATATCGTTATCTTCAAAGATACGGTTGGCAAGAGGGGTTCCCTCATCATCCCCATAGATGGTACCGTCAATATCATCTTCTGTGATGGATATCACAAAGGGACGGATAGGAACAAGGTCTGTGGGTACAGTGGTCTCCACTACGACATATCTTCCATAGGGCAGCCTTGGCGTAACGACACGGCCGTCTTCGGAGATCAGTTCATTGATATAATATTGCCTGTCCGTACTGGTATGGGAATAAGCTTCCCCGCTCTCATAGGAGTAATCTTTTACTAACAGGCTGTCTGTTACTTCGCTGCTATCGGCATCGGCATACAAGGAAGCCGGCGCTTCCCTTCCCATTTCATATAACAGGGTGCTGGTATTCCGGTAGTCATCCACTATGGCCTGTATGATCTCCATACTGTCCATGTCATTATAGGCACCGCCGTTAAAGGTAGTGAGGTCATATACGGTAAAACCGGCACCGGACAACCAATTCAGCTCTGTGCTCTTATCCGTATCCTCTACCTTAAAGAAAGAAAGGCTTGCCTTTTTCACATGTTCGTAACCAATAGGGTCCACGACTACTACGGGGGTACGTTCATCGACATAAAGGACATCCACATCCAGTTCATCCGGATCGATCAGATACCCTTCACTGGCGGACAGCTCTTTTAGATAATAGCGGCCAAGTTCCAAGCCGTCAAAAACGATCTGCCCGTTACTGTCCGTTGTGCCTGTCGCCACAAGATCATCTGCTTTATATAACAGTCCGGGCACTCCACTGTCGGCATAGGTACTGGAAGTGGTGACTTTATCCTGGTATATGATATCTTCCCTTGCATATAAGCCATATTCGGCATCTTCTAAGCCGGCATATCCCGGAGCGATGTCTTCCTTCGTATCATAATCGTATTTGGAGAAGGTGATCTGTCCTTTTACGCGCAATTCCTCTACTTCTCCTAAATCTATGGTCGTCTCATTTTTATCAGGAGTTACGACAAGGTCATAGACGTTCTTTTCATTCGCCGGGTCATGATCAGGGAAATCCCCCACATAACCGCTCGGGGCCAAGGTCTCAATGACACGGAATTTGCCGCCGTTATCGGGCCGGTAATAGACACGGTACGGCGTCTTATAGGAACCATCCCCTAAATCATCCATAATCATGACGGTATCGCCGTGCATCGTGGATTCGTTGCCCATATAGGGGATATAGGTCTGGCTTGCTTCGCTCCACTGGTATACCGTAAAAGTGGCTCCTGTTAAGGGCGCGTCTGTCTCGCTATCCGTTTTTTTAATGGTCAGGTAAGCACCATCCGGTTCGTTCTTTAAGTTTGAGGTGATGATATGGTCATCATTGACGGGCACCTGTTCAAAAAAGTTGTAATGGGCAGGCAGCACTTCATCTGTGCGGTAAGCATAGGAAAGACCGTTATTATCATAGGCAACCAGAGGGTCCCCATTGCTCCTTGTGGTAAAGGAATAGCTCCAGGGCGCGGTCAGGGCAGACCGGTTCACTTCCTCGTAACTGCCTCCGTTCAAGGAACGCTCCACGGTAATGAGCAAGCTGCCCGGTTCACTTCCCGTTATGGTCCAGTCCTTGGTCCCCGTTACGGTATAGGTACCATATTTCAAGGTATTGGTGGCGGTGGATAACGACCTGGTCTGTCCATGTGACTGTCCTCCCGATATGGCATAGGTGAATCTCACACCATCACTGGAAGAATCATTATTGGCAGGATAAAAGGTATCGCTATTGGCAAGGTAGCGGTATTCATCCTTCAATTTCACACGGAAGGTACAGGTCCGTGTTCCCTGGGTATCCGGTAGGCTCCATGTGATCTGGTCATTATTTTGTATGGTGGCAGTCCCACCGGACACATTGGTAAAGGAAACAAAATCAAAGTAACGGGTATCTATGTGATCCGTCACGACTTTGTTGATGGCCTTCACTTCTACGGTGGCATCCGTATATTTGATGGCCGCATTTTGAAATTCTTCCGATATATTTAAAAGGGCAGAGGAGAAACCGGTATTGGGGTCTGTGGCCATGTTCTTGATCATCTGGTAGCCGATGTTATTGGAAGTCATGCCAAGTCCCACGGTATAAATGGTGACATAGGGATTATCTTTTAGCTGGGTCACTAACTGGTTGATGTACGTATGATCGTCCGTCGGGACGCCATCGGAAACAAATATGATCTTTACGGGCATGGTCTCCCTTCCGGTTCCATTTCTTCCATTAATAGTATCAATGGCTTTCTGGAGTGCCGGTGCGAATTCGGTGCCTGCATTATGGTAGGTGTTTTGGATCTGCTGTTTGACAGAACCGTAATCGGTGGTAAAATCGATAAAGTTATACACCTGGTCTGAAAAGGTAAAATAGCTCACACGGTTCTTAACGTCTAAGGAAGCGGTGGTAT
>CAMJWQ010000154.1 GCA_946409475.1 uncultured Lachnospiraceae bacterium | reverse complement strand
AAATATGTAGGGTATTTCATACATTCCCTTTCAAGTAATTTAAAATTTGTACAACGATTAATTAGTGATTGTGGGCAGTTTCCTGTTATAATTTTATTGTATAAATTAATGGCATGCCTCGTTAGAATATCTTTATTTCTATTTATATATTTCTGTTGTTCAATTAATAGGTATTTGTACTTATTAGAAGAAGATTTAATTAAATTGAAGTTAGAAATGCCATCATTAACTACAGGTATCATATTATTAAGATTAATTGCACCTAATTTCCCATCTTTTAATTTGAAAAAGTCAACAGTATTCTTCATAGTCATGTGTTTAGGTTTTGGATGTGTTAAGGGAGCAAAATAATCCGTATTATGTATAGAAAGAATTATTCCGATATATGGTCTTTTTTCATTTTTGTTAAACATAATATTCTTATTATCAATACTGCAAAGAAATTCTATGTATTTATCTTTTATGGTGCTTATTTTTAATGACATATTATCTCCAATGTAAAAGGAAGATAACCTAAAGCTACCTTCCTTGACTTTTTCAATTCCTCTCTTTATGGTGGAGGATCACCGCTTTTTCAATTCCTCTCTTTATGGTGGAGGATCACCGCTTTTTCAATCTGCCTGCCTAAAAACATCAAACAGAAAGCGTATTTCTTATATAACTATTATATCAAATAGTAAAAGTATGTCAATAGTAAAAAATGCGATTTAAAATTTGCATTTTTTCTTACCTATGCCTTTTCGCTGCTTTAATCCGGTTAATGGCCCGGTTCAATTCAGCCCTTGTTAAATAATATTCCTGATTGCTGAGCTTTTGCCGCAGCTTTTCTTCTGCTCTTTGTTTCACTTCATCAGCCCTCTTAATGTCAATTTCTTCGGGATTTTCTATTGTATCGGCCAGCAATATCACCTGATTGTCAGGCATGACTTCGACAAAGCCGTCGCTTACTACCGCATAATGCCATTCTCCGTCAGCCTTATACTTTAATTCTCCGCCTTTTACACAGGTAACCATCTCCTGATGATTTGCTAAAATACCGTGAAGACCATCCATACCCGGAAAAATAAGGCTTTCACAATCTCCTTTATAAAAAGGGTGGTCACTGGCAATTATTTCAAGATGAAATTTCTTAGCCATTTTTCCTCCAATCTACGATTAATCTCTACACAATTTCACCGGCATTGATCCGCTTTGCTTTTTCCACCGCTTCATCAATTGTACCGACCATAAGGAAAGCCGCCTCAGGATACTCATCCATTTCACCGTTAATAATAGCCTTAAAGCCCTTTATGGTTTCATTTAAGGGTACATATTTACCTTCCATTCCGGTAAAAGCTTCTGCCACATAGAAGGGCTGGGATAAGAACTTCTGTATTTTTCTGGCCCTGTATACCGTTACTTTATCCTCTTCGTCCAGTTCTTCCATACCAAGAATAGCAATAATATCCTGAAGCTCCTTATATCTTTGCAGTATTTCCTGGGTCTTTCTGGCTATTTCATAATGCTCCTGACCAACCACGTCCGGTTCCAGAATCCTGGAGGTAGACTCCAAAGGATCAACGGCGGGGTAAATCCCCTGCTCCACAATTTTTCTTGATAGAACCGTTGTGGCATCCAAATGGGCAAAGGTCACGGCCGGTGCAGGATCCGTCAAATCATCGGCAGGAACGTATACGGCCTGAACGGACGTAATGGAACCGTTCTTGGTAGAGGTGATCCTTTCCTGCAATTCCCCCACATCATTGGCAAGAGTCGGCTGGTATCCTACGGCTGAAGGCATACGGCCCAGTAATGCGGAAACCTCCGAACCCGCCTGCACAAAACGGAATATATTATCAATAAATAAAAGAACGTCCTGTTTTTCTTCGTCCCTGAAATATTCCGCCATGGTAAGTCCTGTCTGTGCCACCCTCATACGGGATCCGGGGGGCTCATTCATCTGACCGAAGACCAGGGCTGTTTTATTGATAACACCGGATTCCTTCATTTCCATCCAAAGATCGTTACCTTCCCGGGAGCGCTCTCCCACTCCTGTAAATATGGAGTAACCGCCGTGCTCTGTCGCAATGCTTCGTATCAGCTCCTGGATAAGCACCGTCTTACCTACACCGGCACCTCCAAATAATCCGATTTTTCCTCCTTTTGCGTAGGGAGCTAACAGATCTATGACTTTAATTCCCGTTTCCAATAATTCCACTACCGGACTTTGCTCCTCAAAGGCAGGCGCATCTCTGTGGATCCTCCATTGCTCTTCCGCTTCGATGGGATCTCCGTTATCAATTGTCTCTCCCAGTACATTGAACATTCTTCCCAGTATTTGTTTTCCTACCGGTACCTGAATGCATGAGCCAGTTGCCGTCACTTCCATATCCTTCGTAAGTCCCTCACTGGATGCCAGCATAATGCAGCGAACCATGCGGTTTCCCAAGTGGCCGGCCACTTCCATCACGACTCTTTTCCCATCTCTGATCACTTCAAGTGCATCCTTGATCATCGGGAGCCTGCCGCTTTCAAATTCTACATCCACTACCGGTCCAAGGACTTGAACTATTTTTCCTTTTTCCATAATAACCTCTTTCCGACATGCAAATTTCACATTTACTAATATAACTGTTATCTCTTCCGATAAGTTCCGTCATCAGATGCACCTGTCAGTTATTTCTTTAATTTTTTGGCACCGCTGACAACCTCCGTTATACTCTGTGTAATTGCTGCCTGTCTTGCTCTGTTATATAATAAACCTAATTCCCGTAACATGTCTTTTGCACTTCTGGTCGCAGCCTCCATAGCCGTCATTCTGGCATTCTGCTCACAGCTGTACGCTTCTATCAATATACCAAAAATAAGCCCCTTCACATAATTAGGTACCAACCGGTCCATGACCGCTTCCGGTGAAGGTAAAAATTTAGCATGCAGATAGCCGGCAGCCCTGCGTTCCTCTTTTCTTCTCTCTAAGGGCAGTATCTTCTGAAATTGCACCTCCGCTTTCATGGGTGTGACCATTTTTGTATATACGACATAAACATCATCCAGATTATGTTTTTTAAATAAATCCAGTATGGTATCCGCGATACATCCTGCACGGTACATAGTGGGATCCTGGGCGGTATACAAAAACTCACAGTCCACCATGACTCCTTTTTTCAAAAAGTACTGCCTTCCCACCATGCCTACGACAAAGAGGAAATTATTACTGCATTTCTTCATTTCTTCTTCCGCTTTTTTAATGACATTATGATTATAAGCCCCGGCCAGACCTTTATCCGCAGTAATGACAATATATCCTTTTTTTCTGTCCTTAGCTTCTATTTCCTCCCTGCGCTCAAAATACACCTGATGCATATGGGGCGCACGTAACAAAATATCATTTATGGTGGATTGCAGTTTTTCAAAATATGGTACCGTTGCCGCCAGGCTTTTGCGGGCCCTTTTTATTTTGGAAGAGGATATCAGATACATGGCATTCGTTATTTTCATAATATCTTGTATACTTTTTATTCTCGAACGTATCTCTCTCATATTAGCCATGACAATCACCTATTCTTGAATTCTTTGGCTGCATCCACGATCTGCGCTATTAATTCCTCTGTCAACACTTTCTTTGTATCAATTTCTTCAATGACAGCCGGGCAATGTGTACGGAAATGGTCCATAAGGCCAAGCCTGAAGTCCTTTAGCTCTTTCATAGGGACATCCATAAGGAGCCTGTTGTTGGCGACACACAATAAGATTACCTGTTCATGCAGGGGTAATGGTTTGGATAAAGGCTGTTTTAACAGCTCCACCAGACGGCTGCCGTGATCCAATAAATCCTTTGTGGATTTATCCAGATCGGAACTGAATTGTGTGAAGATTTCCATTTCTCTGTATTGCGCCAGGTCGATACGCAGGCTTCCTGCTGCCTTTTTCATGGCTTTCGTCTGCGCCGCACCGCCCACACGGGATACGCTGAGTCCTACATTAACCGCAGGCCTGATTCCTGAGAAGAATAATTCACTTTCTAAAAATATCTGTCCGTCGGTAATGGAAATTACGTTTGTCGGTATATAAGCAGATACGTCTCCCGCCAAAGTCTCTATGATTGGAAGTGCCGTGATGGAACCGCCGCCATGAGCTTCATCTAATCGGCAGGATCTTTCCAGTAATCTGGAATGCAGATAGAAAACGTCTCCCGGATAAGCCTCTCTTCCCGGCGGTCTCTCCAAAAGTAAGGACATGGTACGATAAGCTACCGCATGCTTTGACAGATCATCATATACAATTAATACATCCTTCCCCTGCTTCATAAAGTATTCAGCCATTGCCGTACCGGAATAGGGAGCAATGTATTGCAGGGATGCCAGATCACTGGCAGATGCAGATAACACTATGGTGTATTCCATTGCGTTGAATTTGTTCAGTGTGTTGACCATTTTGGCAACCGTGGAGGCTTTTTGTCCGATTGCTACATAAATGCAGATCACATCCTGACCTCTTTGGTTGATAATGGTATCAATGGCAATGGAGGTTTTTCCTGTTTGACGGTCTCCGATAATCAGCTCACGCTGTCCCCTGCCGATAGGAAACATGGAGTCAATGGCCAGAATACCGGTCTGCAGCGGTACACTGACGGATTTACGGCTGCATACGCCTGCGGCTTCATTTTCAATGGGGAAAAATTCGGCTGCATCAATAGGTCCCTTACCGTCAATGGGGCTTCCTAACGCATTTACCACTCTCCCAATCAGCTGATCCGATACGGGAACACCTGCTCTTTTCTTGGTTCTTACTACTTTAGAACCCTCAGTCAAGCCATAATCGGAGCCCAGCAGGACACACCCGATGGTTTTTGTCTCCAGATTTTGAACAATCCCGCGTACACCGGTCTCAAATTCCACCAATTCTCCGTACATAGCCTTATTTAATCCATAAACAGCAGCAATGCCGTCACTAAGTCCTATTACTGTTCCTGTTTCTTTTACAGACATTTTTATATCATAATCTTCTATTTCACTTTTTAAAACAGATATGATATCACTTTGATTTAATTTACCCAAATGTTTTACCTCCCAGCAAGGGTTTTCTGCAATTCCTGCAGTGTACCCTTAATACTTTTATCATATTCCGTATCACCTACTGTCAGTATATAACCGCCGATCAGGGAGGTATCCTCAATCAGCTCTAAGGATACGGCAGCCTTATTAAACTTACGGCAAAGCATGGCTTTTATTTGTTCCAGCTCCTGTTCATCCGGCTTACCGGCATAGGTCAGCTTTGCTGTCAGAATATTCCTGTCCTGCAGTAGCATTTTCCCGTACACCGTAAAGATATCTGCAGCTGCTTCCATATCCTGGTTTTTACTTAATACCTTTATGTAATTGCAGATCTCTTTATCAAATACAGCGTCGATAACGGCTTCTTTCTCCTGCTTTCCGATTACCGGATTATTTAACACTTTTATTAAGACACCATTCTCTTGTAATATATTTTTCGTTCTTTGGATACTCTTTTCCTTAATCCCCAGTGAATACAAAACCTTAGCATAATTAACAGCTCTTTGGGTTATCATTCGGCAGCACCTACCTCATGTAAGAGACTGTTAAGCATCTGTTTATTGGTATTATCATCCACATTTTTTTCAATAACCTTAGCTGCTGCCGATAAAGCTATGGACGCAATTTCTGCCTGCGCCTCCTGCAGCTTTTTCTTTTTTTCCAAGTCAATGGTTTTATTTGCTTCCTGTAAGAGCTTAGCTGCCATTTCTTTAGATTCCTTCATCTGCTCATTATACTCTCTGGCGGCCTGTTCTCTGGATTCTTTAATGATCAGGGATGCATCTTCCCTTGCCATGCTTAACTGCTTTTCATAATTCTCTTTCATTTTAGCAGCTTCTGATTTTTTATCTTCCGCCTCCTGCAAGGATGACGCAATGGCTTTTGTACGCTTTTCCATCATTTCCGTCACAGGCTTAAATAAAAATTTCTTAAGAAATAAGAATAAGACCAGGATGTTAACGAGCGTCCATATGATGTTCCAATCTAAGTTTAACAAAAAATCTCCTCCTATTTTAAGAAAAGTATAATCAAAATAGCCACAACAAAGCCATAGATTGCTGTTGCTTCTGCCAATGCACATCCCAGTAATAATGCTTTATTAATATCACCGCTTGCTTCCGGTTGTCTGGATATTGCCTCCGATGCCTTTGAGGTGGCAATTCCGATTCCGATTCCTGCTCCTATACCCGTTAACACTGCGATTCCCGCTCCTATTGCCGTAACTATCATATTTATAATCTCCTTTTTTCCTGTTATTTTAAGAACAAAATAATTAAAATGGCAACAACGAAACCATAAATTGCTGTTGCTTCTGCCAATGCACATCCTAATAATAGTGCTTTATTAATATCACCGCTTGCTTCCGGCTGTCTGGATATGGCTTCCGATGCCTTTGAGGTGGCGATACCGATTCCTATTCCTGCTCCTATACCCGTCAAAACTGCGATCCCTGCTCCTATTGCTGTAACTATCATAAAATTCATCTCCTAAATTATTTTTTAAGCTTCCATTTTTTCTTTCATAAATAATGATGTTAAAAAAACAAATACATAGGCCTGTATTAAGCCGTCAAATATATCAAAATAAAAACTGAACGGTACCGGTATGACCGCCGGAATTACATATTTTAATAATTCCATTACTACAAATGAGCCCAGTACATTTCCAAAAAGCCGCATACATAAGGAAATAGGTCTGATGAAAATTTCCAGTATATTGATCGGTAATAATATAGCCATCGGTTCCGAAAAGCTCTTTATCCATCCCTTTACTCTTTTTGCATGTATTCCTGAGTATTCTATCAGTAAAATACTCAATAGGGCTAATCCCCCTGTAACATTTATGTCCTTCGTGGGCGATGTCAGACCGACAATCCCGATTACATTGGCAAAGCCTATGTAAAGGGCTACCGTACCCAGATAAGGAAAATACCGTTTTCCTTCTTCTCCTAATATTCCTTCAAAAAAATGATTTAGTCCCCCCACTATTGCCTCCACATATACCTGCGGACCGGTAGGCACCATTTTTAAATTACGAACAAAGATGATTGTCATCAGCATCAGAAAGGCCATGATTCCCCATGTAGTGACAACCGATTCCGGTACAGGAATACCTCCGAAAACCGGTATGGTAAAACTAATCTTATTATCCAGCTTGGACATCAGCTCTGATGCAAGATCCATATTACTCACCTCCTCTGATTAGTTTTCTTAAATCTATCCATAAAGGCCACATCGACAATATGTGACATATTATGCAAATATTTTTTCAATCCTAAATAAACCAGTCAATACCGGAGTTATTAACTAATTTGCTTCGCTTCTTTCGTTAACTTAAAGGATAAAACCAACTGCTTGTCTTATTTGTAAGATTTTTCCATTAAATTAATGTATTTAATTGTAAAAGGGAAATCAGATAGTGATATGCATTATTTTTTTCCGTCTCTAAGCTTAATATAATGCATAAAATAAATATCAAAGCGTTTTTGAGAAACTTCGATTAACCACGCTTTCATATATTGGAAGAATTGATATAAATTCATTAGAATCAATAGAAAAATGAGCCCATTAACAAGGTATTCCCCCATTAAACTGCCCAAATATATTTTGTCGATAATACTTTCTCCGCTGTCCATGTTGAACAAAAATATATGCTTGCAGACTATCGTCCTGCTTTCTCTGCCTGCACTGCTTACTATTTTATCATCTGGAATTCCAAACTGTGTCCGGTCTTCTGTTTTATTTCTCACTTCCAAATTTACGTATGAATTTGAGGTGCAGAGTATTAAGAAAATAGAAAAAATCATAAAAACTATGATTATATTTTTAACTAATTCATTTCTGTTTATCCGGAAAGTATAATTCATACGTCGTCACCTGTCTTATGAAATAAATAATTCGTTTCATTGAAAAATAATATACCTTATATTTCGATA
>CAMJWQ010000153.1 GCA_946409475.1 uncultured Lachnospiraceae bacterium | reverse complement strand
TTTCATTGGTATGTTTCAAATCCTGGCATTGATACCCGGTACCTCCAGATCCGGCTCTACCATCCTGGGAGCAATTTTAATAGGTACCTCCAGATCACTGGCTACGGAATTCAGCTTCTTTTTGTCGATACCCACCATGTTTGGTGCCAGTTTAATAAAAATTTTAAAATTCGGTTTCTCTTTTACAGGTATGGAGCTGTTTATATTAATTTTGGGAATGGCAGTTGCGTTTTTCGTGTCTATTGCAGCTATAAAATTTTTACTTGGCTATATTAAGAGAAATAATTTCAAAGCATTTGGTTATTATAGAATTGTTTTGGGTGTTATTCTGATAGGATACTATCTGCTGTTCAAATAATATTAAAAAGTATGTTCTGTTTGGACTTGAAATCCGGTATACTTCATGTGGCCGAATGTATCTGCCGTGCCTGCAACGAAGTTCCATTGCCGCCGCATATAATTTCTTAGCGCGGAGGTGTTTGCCCGATAAGCTGAATATACGGCTGATATGTCCAATTCGCTGCTTAAGTTTATTTCTTCTATTGCTTTGGCAGCCGCATATCCGCATTCCAGTCCGGCTGAGATGCCTTCGCCCATGGGGTTCAGGAATCCTGCTGTTTCGCCCGCAAACAGCATCCTCCCTTTTCCGTATTCGATTGGACAGCCGGGCATAATGTGCGGCATGAGCCATTTTTCGGCTCTTTCCTGTTTCTCAATTCTTGCGTTATGGTGCTTTTTCATATAGGTGATAAATTCGGAATAGTAATGTTTCAGCCTGTTTGTATCTTTAACAGACACTCCGAAAATGAGATAATCGTCTTTTACATTAAACCATGCATCGTATTCCGAAAGCTGAGGCTGCAAATAAGCATAAAAATAATGATAGTCCAAATCTATGGAGCCCTTATGAAAGGTTTGGTAAGTCGTTATATAGCTCTGGGGAGTATGGACAAGCTTTCGCTTCACAGATCCGGTCACACCGTCGCAGACAATGACAAGCTTTGCTTTTTCAACGTATAGGGACGGGCCTTTAAGATTGACAAGAACGTAATCCTTCTGCTCCTCACATGACAGGGCGGCAGTTTCATCACGCAGCTCAGCACCGGCTTCGACAGCCTTTCTTGCCAGCCAATAGTCAAAACGGTCGCGCCATATATTTAGTCCTTCCTGTTCATATCGGCATTCCCGGCCTTTATCATTGGTAAAAATCATACCTTGGTTGTCTGTCGGCGTACACATGGTGTACGCAGGCACATTTTCGCCAAAGTATTTCCTGATCAGATCCATAGACCTTTTTATAAGAACACCGGAGCAGGATTTGTTTCTTGGCATTTTGAATTTTTCAATCAATAATACATGATAGCCTGTACAGGCAAGTTCCCGTGCAGCGGAACAGCCGGTCGGACCTGCTCCGATAATTATGACATCAAACATTTGGCTTTCTCCCTTGAAAAATTGATTAATCGTACATAGGGGACCTATGTGCATGATTATACAACATTTCCTTTAATCCTACAATCCAATTATGGTGTAAGTTATATAACAGGCCCCCCTAACATCCGATAATCAGAGGGAGGAAAGGCCGCGAAAAAGCATTATTTACTGGGCGTTCTATGAAACATTTTTTTGTAAGCCCTTAAAAAAGCGGAATAGTCTGAAAAACCGCTCGTTAGACCGGATTTAATTACGGGGTCTCCTCTCTGAATAAGGGAGTCGGCATAAAGTAAACGTTTTTGCAGGATATACTGATGAATGGTATATCCTGTTTCTTTTTTAAATTTATGCATAAAATAATACTTATTCATAAAGAATTTTGCTGATAAAGTGGCAATGGACAAATCCTCTGCCAGGTTCAGGTTAATGTATTTAAGAACCTCTTCGATTTGTTTGTCATATTGAAGATTCTTTTTTGTTTCTTTATAAGTACTGCCTAAAAAAATGCGGTTAAGATAGACCATGAATTCCGTAAATAAGGAATTACTTAGCAGCTCCGCACCAAAATCCTCTGATTGCAGGGAATTTTCCAGCTCACCAATCAGGTAATGCATATGATTCTGTAATTCCGGTTCAAGTCTTACCAGATTAAAACTCCTTTCACTGGCTTTTTGAAAACAGAAAGAAATATCATCCTTTCGGTTTTCGTTTTCCGCTTCTTTCAACAGGGCAGGCTGTATCCAGATAATGATTCTTTCATAAACACTGCCGGAATCTATGATAGGCTTATGTACATCATGATTATTGACTAACAGTATATCCCAGGGTTTTAGGAAGTAGGCTTTTCCTTCAACAATATAGGTTACATTACCTGATAAAAAAATAATGATTTTATTAAAATTATGATAATGATATTCAAATTCACGGCTTATCTGGTCCTTGATATGAAACAGGCGAAAATTTTGATGTAAGTAGCCTCTTTGAATTCCGTTTATAGTAGTATTCATGTATTGTTTCTTTCCTTTTCTTGTAAATACCAATTTCCAATTTCAGTTTCAGTGAATTTATTATATAGCACTTTTTGCAATATATCAACCATTTATAACGGTATGGTAGTGTTAAAAATTATATATAATAGAAATATAAGGTATTAAATCAAGAATTTTAGGAGGAATTCCATATGAGTTTGATGCTGCAAAAATATCAGGGACTGGGTAATGATTATTTAATTTATGATCCTAATAAAAATAAAAAGAATTTAGGGAAGGATGCTATTATTAAAATCTGTAACCGTAATTTTGGAATAGGATCAGACGGTATATTATACGGTCCAATATTGGAAGAAAATAAAATCAGCCTTAAAATTTACAATCCCGACGGCAGTGAGGCTGAAAAATCCGGTAATGGTGTACGTATATTTGCAAAGTACTTATTGGATAAGGGATATGTAGACGGACAAAAATTCGTGCTGTCCACTCTTGGAGGTGATGTGGAAATTGAATTTTTGGAAAAAAAGGGAACCATGATAAAGGTATTGATGGGTAAAGCTACCTTCATGAGCAATGAAATTCCTGTTATAGGGGATAAAAGAGAAATCATCAATCAGCCGGTTATGTTTCGCGATTATTTTTATAACACAACCTGTGTTTCTGTCGGAAATCCGCATTGCGTCATAATGATGGAGGAGGTTACCAGGGAAAAAGCAACAGAGCTGGGGCCTTATGTGGAAAATTCCAAATATTTTCCCAATAGGATTAATATGCAGTTACTGAAAGTAATGGACAGACAAAACCTGCAAATAGAAATTTATGAGAGAGGAGCAGGCTATACCTTAGCCTCGGGTACCAGTGGCTGTGCAGCGGCGGCGGCAGCATATAAAATGGGATTGACCGACAGCAAGGTAACCGTGCATATGCCGGGAGGAGAATTAAAGGTCGAGATTTTACCGGATAATAGTATCTATATGACGGGAGAAGTTGGATATATCGGGTATTTTACCCTGGCGGATGATTTTTTAGAAATTTATAATTAATTAAAGGCTGGAAAAAGCCGGAGAATTAAAGAATCTGATAAAAATGGGGAGCGGCGGCACTTTGCCAACGCTCTCCGTTTGCGTAGCCGCCTCTGGACGAGATATTGATAAGCTGTGTCCCGTCTGTGTCTTTGTAATCTCGGACATAGAGTGAAGATAAAATTGTTAACGCTTCAACATTTAGCCGCAGCATGGTTTCAATTTTATTCAAATCCTGCCGGGCCACGCTGCTGTAATTACCAAATCCGGCATTGTTAATTAAGGTTTCAATCCGATAACCTTTTAGGTCATTGTAAAGCTGATAAACATTTTGCGGCACGGACAGGTCACATTTTTTTTCGATTACCTCCAGTGTCGGATTGAGCTCTAAGACCTCTCTCTTCAAATTTTCCAACCGCTCCTTGCGCCGGGCCACGATAATCAGGTTTTTACCACGACCGGCAAAAGCTTTTGCCGGAGCTGGCCCCTGTAATTAATGTAAATTTCTTACTGCTACACACTTGCAAAACCTCCTATGAATTAGTATGATTAAAGCATACAATATAGAGTTAACTCCAGGTCAAGTATTGTTTGGCAAGAATCTGGAATAATCCGGAAGAATCAGTAAAATCTTGTAGGAAGAATTTTAGGAGGAATTTTTATGGGATATGCTATCGGTGAATTTTCATTAATTACCGGAATTAGTATCTATACATTGCGGTATTATGAGAAAGAAGGTTTAATCATTCCGGAAAGAAAGAGAAACGGCAGACGTCTATATTCCGACAATGATATAACATGGATACAGTTCATCAAACGTTTGAAGGATACGGGAATGCCCATTAAGAAAATACAAAAATACGCTCAGCTTAGGGCACAAGGTGACAGCACTTTGGAAGAACGGATGGAAATGCTGATAAAGCACCGGGGTATTCTAAAAAAAGAAATTGACGCTATGCAGGAACATCTTACAAATCTTGATGATAAAATCAGCTATTACAAAACGGAATATGGCAGAAAGCATTCCAAATTGGAGGGCGGCGATGATTGATATTTATTATGTGGAAGATGACGGTAACATTGCACAAATTGTAAAGGAATATCTGGAACAGAGAAATTATAATGTTTTTGTATATACAACAGCTAAGGCGGCAAAAGAAGCGTTACAGCGTTATGTGCCGGAGCTGGTTCTTTTGGACTGGAATATACCGGATGGGGACGGAGATGCTCTTTGCCGGTGGATACGCTCCGGGTGGCCGGAAATTCCTATCATCTTTTTGACTGTCAGGAATGATACGCAGGATGTTGTTTGTGGCTTTCGGAATGGTGCGGATGATTATGTGGCAAAGCCATTTGAATTAGAGGTTTTGTATTCTCGTATCTGTGCTTTGCTTCGCAGAACCGGGAATATATCAAATTATTATCTTTCCTGTGGTTCAATTACGATTGACAAAAGCAGGATGATGGTTTTTTGTGAGGAAAAAGAAATAAGCGTTAGTCAGGCAGAGTATCAGCTATTACTGCTTTTAATGGAGAATAAAGGTAAGACGGTCACAAGGCGGCGATTGCTGGAGCAGATATGGGATAGTAACGGCAATTACGTAAATGACAATACATTGACGGTCACAATGAAACGGCTCAGAGAGAAGCTGGATCAGCCAATATATCTGAAAACTATTAGAAGCTTTGGTTACCGTATGGAGGACACAATATGACAGGGCAAAAGAACAGAAGACTGTTCATTTTTCTTATCTTGTCGATCAGCTTAGTTGCTGCTTCTTTGACTGCTGCTCTTTTGAACGGTTATTATGCAAAAAAACAATTTGAGATGCTGGGTTCTTTTTGCGGGGAAGTGATAAAAGCGCAGCCGGATGCAGAGCAGACAATATTGGAACTGATAAAAGAAAAAGATTTGATGGCAATGTCAGATCGGAGAAATTTCCTGCGGGCATTCGGTTATCGTTCTTCTGATTTCGGCCAGGATGGAGAGATTATCTTTTTGGCTGCAGGAATTGGCTTTCTTGCAGGTAGTATGCTATTTCTCTTTGCTTTCTGGTATTGGCAGAAAAAGCCGGCATCCCAGATAAGAATACTGACGAACTATTTAGAGAAAATCAATACAGGAAGTCAGGGCATTCTTTTAGAAGAATCTGAGAATGATTTTTCAAAATTGCAGGACGAAATATATAAAACGGTAACTGCCTTGTATCAAACGAGAGATGCGGCAGTAGATGCGAAAAATAATTTTGCAGATAACCTTTCTAATATTGCTCACCAGCTTAAAACGCCGCTTACGGCCCTTTCTCTGTCTATTCAGATGATGAGGGACAAACCCTCTGCCGAATATCTTTCACAGATGGAGAAGCAGTTGAAGCGATTGACACATCTTGAAGAAGCACTGCTGTTACTGTCACGGATTGATGCGGGTACACTTTCTTTGAAGCGGACTTCTGTGGATGTATTTACACTGCTTATGCTGGCTGCAGATAATTTGCAGGAATTATTTGAGCGGGCAGGGGTTTCTATTGATATTCCGGAGATGGATGAAGTTACGGTTTCTGTGGATTTAGACTGGACGATGGAGGCGATTATGAATTTGTTGAAAAACTGTATGGAGTATAGTGCAAAAGGAAAAACAGTTCATTGTTCCTGTGAAAGGAATCCATTGTATGTGCAAATAAGAATCTGGGATGAGGGAGCAGGGTTTTCCAAAGAAGATATACCTCACTTGTTTGAGAGGTTCTACCGTGGCAAAACTGCAAAAGACGGCAGCATAGGAATAGGACTTTTCCTTGCAAAAGCAATTATTGAAATGCAGAACGGCATACTTAGCGCAAATAACCTGCCGACTGGTGGAGCTTGTTTTGAAATCCGCCTTTATAGTCACTGAGATGTCACTTTACTTTGCTATGATGATAAAAACGAAATCATAGGAGGTCTGTATGGAAATCTTAAAGTGCAATGGAGTACAGAAAGTATTTGGCAAAGGCGAAAGCCGGGTGACGGCATTAAATGGGATTGATTTTGCTGTCGAAAGAGGGGAATTCGTAGCGATTGTCGGGGCATCCGGTTCTGGGAAATCTACTTTGCTGCACATCTTAGGAAGCGTTGATAAGCCGACAAAAGGCTCCGTCATTGTCGATGGAGTGGATATCAATACTCTGAATGCTGCAAACGCAGCTATTTTCAGAAGAAGAAAGGTTGGACTGATCTATCAGTTTTATAATCTGATTCCCACGTTGACGGTAGAAAAGAATATTATGATGCCTATGCTTCTGGATAAGAGAAAACCGAATCAGGAGCATTATGAAACGATTATCCGCACATTAGGCATTCAGGATAAATTGAAAGCGCTGCCAAGTCAGCTTTCGGGCGGGCAGCAACAGAGAGTGGCGATTGCAAGGGCTCTGATTTGCCGTCCGGCGATTTTGCTTGCTGATGAACCAACTGGAAATCTTGACCAGAAAAATTCTAAAGAAATCATTGACTTACTCAAACTGTTTAACCGAAATCTGAAGCAGACCATATTACTGATTACCCATGATGAAAAGATTGCTTTGGGGGCATATCGTATTGTGACAATCGAGGACGGCAAAATTATTGACGACCAGAAACGGAGGTAAGCGGTATGTGGAAAGATTATTCTAAGAGCTATATAAAAAATAATCGTGCTGCCGGCATTTCCGTTATGACCGCAGCTTTGATTGCGACTTTATTTTTATCCCTGCTGTGCAGTCTGTTCTTTAATTTTTGGACTTATGAAGTGGAACGTATCAAGCTGGATGAGGGAGATTGGCAGGGGCGCATTACCGGCGACTTAAATGAGGAGGATCTGTCCGTAATACGCCAGTTTGCCAATGTGGAAAAGGCTGTTATAAATGAAGATTTATCCGATAGGGAATCCGTAGTTGATATTTACTTTCGGAATAGCAGAACCATTTATCAGGATATGCCGCTTATAATCGCAAAACTGGGACTGAAAGAAGAGGCTGTCCAGTATCATTCTCTGCTGTTGTCCAGATATTTAATCAATGACCCACAGGATGAAGAACCGCCGTTATTGCTGCCTTTTTATGCGGCAATATTGCTTGTGGTCTCAGCTTCGCTGATTTTAATTATTCGTAATTCTTTTGAAATATCCATGGACTCAAGAGTACACCAATTTGGTATTTTTTCCAGTATTGGTGCTACTCCGAAACAAATTCGAACGTGCTTGCTTCAGGAAGCAATGGGACTCTGTTTCATCCCGATCTTGTTTGGTGGTGTTTTGGGAATTGGAATCAGCTATGCGGTCATTGAAGCAGTCAATTTTTTTGCGGCGGATGTAGCCGGGCGGCATCAGGCGATTTTTCAGTATCATACGGCTGTGTTTGCCGTTACGTTCCTTTCAGCGTTTTTGACGGTTCTTTTTTCCGCATGGATACCTGCAGGAAGGTTAAGCAAAATGACGCCGCTGGAGGCAATCCGCAATTCGGGAAACTTTCAGGTTAAAAGAGGAAAATATTCCCGTGTGCGCTCCCGGATGTTTGGCATAGAGGGAGAATTGGCGGGAAATGCACTGAAAGCGCAGAAG
>CAMJWQ010000152.1 GCA_946409475.1 uncultured Lachnospiraceae bacterium | reverse complement strand
TTATTATTATTTGATATAATTATCTGATTATTATGTGTTTTATTTCGGATTAGTCAAGTATTTCCATACAATTAGTTTATGTAATAACAATTGGGCAGCAGATGATATGTATTCTTGCAGAATTTATCATCAAGACAAATCCTAAGATTAAGCGTGGCTTGCAGCTTACCCATAAATATGTTTTTGGGATGAGTTTCAAGACACAACGGATTTACGGTACAAATTGGTGAAACAGTGTTTCATAAATTCGAATTCAATATGGTATTCCCGCCCGCTATGTTTTGGGAAACTGCATGGAAATGCCCTTTAAAGACGAAAGCTTTGATACCGTTATTTCCAACGGTTCCCTGTACGAATGGGAAAATCCTCTACTCGTGTTTCATGAAATTTCCCGCGTCCTGCGTCCCGGCGGCGGGTATCCAAGGTATGAGCAGAATTTCTATAAACGATAGTTCAAATCCCCATCTGAAAGTAGGATGATATCCAGATTTGACGTGGCCCGCAAGGTAATCAGACTAAAATAGATGTATCAATATATCTGTTTTAGTCTGATTTTTTGTGCTATATTTAAAGTGACATATGACAAAAGATGATTGAATTTCATATTGTTTTTTTATATTATGGGAAATAGCTGGTGGTAGCGCAAGAGTGTGAAATGGGGATTGTTTATATTTAGTATGTTTTTGAGCGAAAGCGAACAAGCAAAATTTCTAATGGGGTTAAAATGGTGGTGGATAATAATGAAAAGAAAATATATTAGCGCCATAATCTGTGCGGCTGTGATATCGGGTGTAATTGTGTATGCTGTATTTAGCTTCGGCAGAAATGACTTGGAGTTCGTAGAAGCGATTAACAATAATGCCATTTCCGCTAATATTTTGTTAATCAATATAACAGAGGAGTCTGGCTCGACATCATTTTCCACAGGACAAAGCGGAGTAATTTTTAAAAAGGATACCGAAAAATATTATGTGCTGACGGCTTTACATGGATTAGAGCCCGATCAAAATAAGACAAAAATTGTTGCTTTGGGGTATGACCAGCCGACATATAATGAAGCAGGTGTTAATATGGGTTTAAAGGTATATTACTCACAATTCCCCGAAGCTCTTCTTGAATATTATAATGCTGCTTATGATCTTGCGGTTATCAGCTTTTATTCCAAAAACGAATACGCGGTGTTATCCATTGCATCAGGGATTAAATACAATGAACCCGTGGCGGCAATCGGAAATCCTCATGAAGGCAACAGAAATAGTATAACTACGGGGAAAATCACAAGTAAAAATCCCGTTCCATTTGGAGATACAGCCGGTGTAAATCAACATCATGTTATTGAGCATTCAGCAAAGACATCCCAAGGAAGCAGTGGTGGCGCTTTACTAAATAAAGATATGGAAGTTGTCGGTATCGTTTTGGGCGCAAGCGAAAATATCTTTCATAAATTTGTAAAAGGAAAAGCCATGCCCTGTGATAGAATATTAGAATTTTTAAGTATCATGGATATGGAACAATAGCATAACGAGAGGTATATAAAACACGACAAGTCAGGGGGGGCACTATCGCTTGCGGTTCATTTGCGGGCGTAATCGTATCTGCTGCTGCCTTTGTTTTAATCCTGATAACTAAAGCAAATATCAATGTAAGCATCTTGAATAGGCACATATTATGAGTATAACCCGAAGAACTACTGTTATTTTGAATTTAAACTGTTTATCAATTTCTTAAGCTCATCCGGCATTTTATCCCACTGTCTGCTTTTCATATCCCACTCTGTTTGAAGCAATCACTGGCATAATAATTTATTAATTTCCTATTTCATTGAATTCACTGCAAAATATCGACAATTTTGTCAAAACACAATTATCCCTGATTCTGTTCACCAAACTTTCTTTTGATTAAATCTGTTAAATACTCTGCTGTACCATCAATTCCTAATATACTGCTATTAATCATAATGTCCTTATAATTCTTGTCATCCGGATGATATCCTGCATAATTCATATGATAGGAATCCCTTGCCTTATCTACCTCTACAATTAATTCTCTTGCTTCCTTTACATCCATTTTCAAATCATTCACACAATTTTCGACACGCTTCTCAAAAGGCGCATAGATATATATGTGAATTGCATTTTCCATCTCCGATAGTATGAAATCCGAGCAGCGCCCTACAACGATACAGGATTCCTTTTCCACAAGAAACTTAATAATATTTTGCTGCGCATTAAATATCTCATCCTGTCTGGAGCTTGTATGTTTTCCAAGCGGAAACTTCATCCTGCTGAGGTAAAATGGCGTGCTTGTCTTTGCATCCTCTTCCTCTTTATCTACCACCGATTCAGGCAAGTCCAACTTCTTTGCCGCGTGTTCAACCAAGTCTCTGTCAAAATACTCAATTCCTAAAAGATCGCTCATTTTTCTGGCTATTGGACGTCCAAGACTACCAAACTGCCGGGTTATTGTAATAACATATTTACTTTTACTCATGATATACCTCTCTTCCCTCAAAATAATTTACAATGACCTTTGTTTCTTTTATTTCTTCTGCCGTAATCTCAAACAAATTATTATTCAGTACTATAATATTGGCCATTTTCCCTTCCTCTAATGTTCCCATACGCTCCTCCGCATGATAAACTCTTGCACCTGCTAAAGTATATGCCTTTATTATCACATCCATTGGTAATTTCTGCATCTCCGAATTCCGGCAGACCGGTCTGCCAATATCATCACATCTGGTAAATGCCGCATATATGGTTGCAAAGGGATTAATTTGCACGACAGGATAATCTGTACCGATTGCCATATCTCCTCCGGCTTCATAGATTGTTCTAATTGGAAATTCTAATTGGCATCTTTCTTTTCCAAGCCTCCATACTTTACCATTGTTTGATAGTGTTACGTGGTAAGGCTGCATGGATGGAATCACATGCAATTGTCTAAATCTTTCAATATCATCTTTGTGAATATTCTCAATATGTTCTATCGTATTACGTAATTCATGATTTCCGTTTGCTTCTAAGGATTTCTCATACATATCTAAAGCCATTCTAACTGAGCCATCTGCTATACAATGAAGTCTGACCTGAATCCCTGCCTTATTTGCTGCAATAATTTCTTCCTGCATCTTCTCCATGGGCCATAGTGGTACACCCCCGCCATATGTTTCCGGTCTGTCTGAATATGGTTCCAGCAGCAGTCCGGTATAAGTTTCCGTCACTCCATCAATAAACCCTTTTACACCCGCCATATGAAAATGTTGTGAATCAAGCTCTTTTTTCAATTCAAAAAATGGGGTGAAATCAGTATATCCAAACAATTTTGTGTAACAGAATACTTCTGTGGACAGCCCCTTTGTTTCGTCAAGTTTTTTTAATAAGGTAAAGCTGTCTTTCGTTTCCTTAGTATAATCGTCCGCAAACATTTCACTCACGGCAGCAATTCCATATGAAGCGAGTTTTTTTTGAAAATTCTCGTGAATACTTTGTAACTCCTCCTCTGTAAAATCCATATATAATTTCATTGCCGGAGCTAATGCTGATAGTTCAATAAACAAACCGGTAAGAGTTCCATCATCAAAACGACATACCTCTCCATCTTCCACCTCAAAATCTGCTTGATACCCGGATTCTTCAATTGCCTTTGAATTCAGCCACATACTATGTCCATCTGCACACCTAAGATACACGGCCTTATCCGGGATTGCTCTATCAAGACTTCTCTTATCAGGCAGGGGATCATCATTCCAGGCCCCCACAAACCAACCGGTTCCTCTGATACGTTTCAGATCGGGATGTGCCTTGGCATACTCCTGAATCATATCCACACATTCTTTCTGCGATTTACATTTTCCTAATGTATCACATACATACTCACTACCGTCAACGGCACCCGACATAATATGCGTATGTGCATCAACAAACGATGGCATAACCAATTTATCCCCATAATCCTTTATTTCTTCACCAAAATAACGATTGCTATAACCTTCATAAGGTAACACCTTTTGTATTTTATTGTTCTTAATTAACAATGATAATGGCTCAGGACTTTTTGACATGCCTGTAAAAACACATTTACTTTTAATAATCACTGAAAATCCTCCTTATAGTCGTTACATAACAAATCCACAGATTAAATATCCAACAATTGATAATGCACTGGCAATGATTACATATGGCAGCTGTGATACGGCGTGTTCTATATTATCTATACCTGCACTCGACGCTGACAGCAGCGTTGCATCTGTATAAAAGCAGGCATGACTTCCAAATGCACCGCCTGAAATAATGGCTGCCATAATAAGGATCGGATTTGCCCCAATTGCTGCCCCTACCGGAAACACGATTGGTGCAACAACTGCACTCATTCCCCATAATGAACCTGTACAGAATGTTAATATCGAAACAAGAATAAAGGTAATTGCAGGGAATACACTCACACTCAGGAATGGCTGTGCAATATCAATTACAAACTGCGTGAGTCCCATTTCATCCGTAACCTTGCCTAAAACAAAAGCTATCACAAGCAGAAACAGAATTGGAAGCATATCCGCGAATCCACGCACAACAATATTAAAGAATTCATCGATTTTAACAATCTTTCTTGGAACATATAAAATGAAGGAAACCAATATTGATGCAACAACGGCCATAAAAAGATCACTTGTAATAATTGTTAAAGCCACTAAAAAAATCATAGGGATAATGAAATTCCATATATTTCCGTCTTCTTCGTATCCCTCATACTCTTCATGATTATATTTTCTGCTGGCATCACTATAAAGCTTTCCCGTTTCCGCCACACGAGTATATGCTTTCTTCATGGCCCCTAACTTGGGGAAAATTCCAAGCGAAAAAAGTAATACAATAATCAGCGTAAATATCGGATAGAATGCAAATGGTATTGCCTGTATATAAGCCTGTATTCCTGTCGAATATCCAAGTTCCGCTACTCCCGACTGTTCATAAAACAGACTTGCATAGAAAACAGCCCAGGTAGAAAACGGAAGCAGCACACATACCGGAGCACCCGTTGCATCCAGCATATACGCAAGAGATTCTCTTGGTAATTTTCTCTTATCGTATACTCTCTTCATGCAGGCACCTATTGACAGAACATTCAGATAATCATCTATAAAAATAAGAATGCCCATTACAAAAGTGGTAAGCAGAGTTCTTTTTTCAGTTTTACAAAATTTTGAAACAAATTTAGAAAATCCATAAGCTCCTTTTGATTCCTGCAATAATGCTATGAGACTGCCAAACAATCCACACACCAGTACAATCCACACATTTTCTGCAAGTACATCCTGTATCATTACACACCATTGCGACAGAAAATCTGTTCTATACATAACCAAAGCTGCAATCAATGTTCCTCCAATAATGAACTCCGCACAACGCTTTGTAACCACTGCACCGATGATAACTACCAATATCAAAATTATCGCAATTAAACCAGTATTCATATCCAATTCCTTTCTTTCCTAATTTATCTTCATATATATGTTTCTGTATCGATATAAGATTTCAAATTTCATTGTCTTCAAAAGAAAAGACACACCTTCAGCTTATCCACTGAAAATGTGCCTCTTTGCACTGAAATATTATATTGGACGAATTATATTTTTACATTGTAACTTTTATATCTGCCAAAGCTTCTTCGAAGCGCTCAATAACATCCTTGATATCCTGATCAGAAATAACAGCTGTAGGCTCAAAACGAATTGTCTTTGCATTCACTAATGTACCGGCTGTCATGACCCTTCTTGCAAATAATCCCTTTGATGTCTCATAACCAAGTTCACATGTATGGAACTCAACAGCTAACATTAGTCCTGTACCACGTACCTCTTTAATGATTTCAGGATACTTTTCTGCAAGACTATCAAGCCCTGCTTTTAGAACCTCACCTTTTGCTTTACATACGCCCGGAATATCATTTTCAAGCATATATTTAATCGTTGCGATTGCTGCTGAACAACACAAGGGATTTCCACCAAATGTAGGAGATCCAAGCAGCCATGGATTCTCAATCAGTTGGTCTACCCACATAGATGGCTTACAGATAAGGCCTGTGATTGGTAAAATTCCACCACCAAATGCCTTCCCATATGTCATAATATCAGGAGTAACACCTTCTGCCTCACATCTCCACATTGTACCCGTACGACCCATACCCGTCTGAATTTCATCAAAAATTAATGCCACACCATACTCATCACAGATTTCTCTGACTTCTTTTAAATAGCCCTTAGGTGGAATAATAACACCGGCTTCCCCCTGAATCGGCTCTAAAATAACTGCCGCTACCTTTTCACCAACGGCTATAAGATTTCTTATTGCTTTGCGCATATCTTCTGCATTGCCATACTCCACATGCTGAATCTGCTGAACCATTGGAGTATATGGAATTCGGTATGTCGATTTACCACCTATTGATACTGCCCCCATTGATTTTCCATGAAAAGCACCAACAGTTGAGATGTACCAGCGTCCACCAGTAGCAATACGAGCCAGCTTTAATGCCATCTCAACCGCTTCCGCACCACCATTTGTGAAGAAGCAATACTGAAGATCGCCAGGAGTGATATCAGCCATAGCTTTTGCCAGATAGCCGCGAAGCGGATCTAAAAGTTCCTGCGAATGCAATGCCTGATGATCCAACTGAGCCTTTACAACATCTAAAATCTCAGGATTACGATGCCCGCAAGTGTATATGCCAAATCCTCCCAGACAATCAATGAATTTCTCACCATTTAATCCATAACAATATGCGCCCTCATCCTGCCACTCTAATACCGCCTCACCTTCTGAATCAGAAGACACTGACTTACGGTATTTCAGCCATCCCGGACTAACATAATTATCAAAATGGTGCAAAGTTTCTTTTACCATTGCTTTCTTATTTTCTGTTGAAATATCCTCTGTATCTGTCTTTATTAATCCGATTACACGATCTAAATCGTTTATTACCGACTTATTATCTGTCATAATTATCACCATCCCTTTTTACTGAAATTTTTATAAAAATAATTATTATTTGATTGGTACCTATATTTTTCGTTACGCATCCTCCAAATATATAAAAAAAATGTACCCAGTGACTCCTTTGTCACTGGATACACCTTTGTACCATAGTTCTTGAACTTGTATTTATCATACTTTAAAAAATATCTCCCATCAATTACTATTTTCCCTCATTTTATACTTGTATTCTTATATATATACTTGTTTTCAAGTATATAATATGTTAGACTTGAAAATAATTCAATATATACTTCACATAGGAATGAGGATAAAATGGAAAAAAACCAATTTTTGATGATCAATAATCTGATATATAATATCTATTCATGGAAAAATATTACCGACATCAATGACGATTTCTTTCAACATTTAAAAATGATCATTCCTTTCAGCTATGCCAGTTTATTCCTTCTTGATAAGAATTCCAATAATAAATTTATGCTGTCTTCCCCTATTTGCTATCCGGATTCTTTTTCTGAAGCCGAAGAGGAATATATAAACCAGGCAGATAACGATTATCTACTTTGGATTTTGCATGTAAAAGAATCCAATATTGTTAGAGAAAGTGATATTATTGATGAAGAACATCGTCTGAAATCATCACTCTATTTAAATTGCTATCGCAAATTCAACATATTAGACAGCTTGCAATTAACCATTGTTTATCACGAGAAATTTTATGGAGTGCTTTCTCTTTTCCGTACCAGGGCAGACGGCATATTTTCTAATGATGATTTGTTTTATCTAAAATCTATTGGTATACATTTAAATGTGATTATCCATGAACTCTTAGAATCAAAAATATCTCGGATGGTCAATTCCAATTCTATTCTTTTATTGAAAAAAAAATATGAATTAACTGAAAAGGAAATAGAAATTCTTAATCTTTTATTTGAATTTAAAGATAATAAAGAAATTGCAAATGCTCTGGATATTCGCGAGAATACTCTGCAAAAACATCTACAAAATTTATTTCGTAAATTAAAAGTT
>CAMJWQ010000151.1 GCA_946409475.1 uncultured Lachnospiraceae bacterium | reverse complement strand
CTGATATTGCCAGAATATGAGCTATTCCGTTTATCTTATATAAATTTTTGATTTCTTTATCCAACTGCGTTTTATCACCTAAGAGCATCGCCTTCAGAACAGAAGCATCCTTCTTCTCAAAAAGCTTATCTAATTGATTACCTAAATACCTGTTAATATCCGACAGGCCTTCCATGTAGGGTTGATAGCTTTTACTTTCTGCAAGGATTTCGGCATTATGTAAGACTCCGTCCATTTCCATGCTGCCATAATAATTTTGCTCATTAAACTGCCCTTTATTAGTGGAAACGGAAAATTTATAAAATCTGCCTTTTATTTTTAAGTACGCACCTATATTCAATTTTTCTTCATATTTATCAAAATCAGTATTTTTATCTCCGGATTTCTTAAGATATACCAAAATTGAAACTTGATTATTTTTTTTATCATTACCGGGCGAAATATTTGATGATGAAATCAGATATGCTTGTTTGATATATAGAATTGTTTGATATTCTTTTAATTCCTTCTTGTATAAAATTCCGGCTATGGTTATGTCATCCCCGTCAGCAGCCAGGCTTTCACTGACGGGGTCTTGCTTTACCAGAATAAACAGAACGGTAAACAATACGAATATGGTTCCCACCACACATAGCGGACGTTTAATCATTTGTATCCTCACTTGTTTCTATGATATCCAAATTCCTTTCAAAAATCGTTGAAAAATTGATATTTCCTTTATATGTCCGATTCGTTTCACCGTTTATGGATATCTGTACCTTATTGATATTGGATAATTCCGATAAGGAATTAGTGATAGAATATATGGGTATTGACTCCGAAACATCAAGACCTTCTGCCAGAAAGCCTTCACTTAAATTCACATAGCAAATTCCCTCTTTTACGGAAACACCGATTACCTTCGTAGTATCGGGAATGCTTGGATATAAACCTTCTTTTGAAGGGCCTGCAATTAATTGCTCCACCACTAATTTTTCAAGAGATATATTACTGCTGTGAACTACCTCTACCGTATCCTCTACCAATTTATTACCGGTTTCATTTGCAAAATATAAGGTAAGCTCCGTTCTTTGATAGGAATTAATTTCTTCACCTGCATTTTCTATAAAGCTGTCATTTGTCATGATCCCAATGGGATTATTATAGCTGTCTACCATCGGATTATCATTTAAATAAAAGGAAACATATTCTATCCCTTCAATTTGTGTTAATGTACGGACCACAGCCGCCCTCAACAAAATTTCCGTAATATTATTCATTTCTTTATAATGATCGTCAAAATTAATATAAACCTGCTTGTTATCCAGATGATAATTTAGAATCTGCACATTATTCGGTATAGGCTTTCGTGTGTCCAAATCATTGGGAGTCGACAGCAGCTTCACCATAAACTCATCCAATAATTTGACAGGATCCGTTTCTTCCGTTTCATAGGCCACCGGAACCAGTTCTGTTTCTTCTTTATTCACATAATACATTTTGTACTCAGCCGCTGTTTTCTCTTTGGATTGGCAGCCCCCAAGTAATAGTAAGCATATAAGGAGGCTGATAATTACAACTATTCTTTTCATGCTGTCTGCCTTTCTTATGCAATGTAATTTAATGGTATCCTTACGGTAAAGGTGGTCCCCTCATTTTCCGTACTGTTAACTTTAATGGCACCCCTATGCATAAGTATTGCATTTCTGGTAATGGATAACCCTAATCCCGTACCTCCGATTTCTCTGGAATGGGATTTGTCAACCCGATAAAACCGCTCAAAAATATGCTCAATGGATTCTTCCGGTATTCCGATTCCTGAATCAGATATCTCTATATAAAAATATTTATGATCTGCATTTAAGGAAACCTTAACCCAGCCGTTTTCCCTGTTATATTTAATAGCGTTTTCCACCAGATTGGATATGGCCAGGGTCAGTTTCACCTCATCCACTTCTGCCGCTACCTGGCGATAACTTTCCAATACCATTTCAATATTTCTTTTTTTAGCAATCGGCCGAAGTCTTTTTAATATCAGCTCCAATAATTGATTAATATCCTTCGATTCAATGTTAAGATCTGCGGAGGTCTTATCTAATTTTACCAATGCCAATAAATCGCTGATTATTTTATTTTCTCTGTCAATCTCTTCCACAATATCCTGCATAAATTCCTGATATAGCTCAATAGGTGTATCCTCCTGCATTAACAGGGAATCCGCCAATACTTTAATGGAGGTTATAGGCGTCTTTAATTCATGAGATACATTCGAAACAAATTCCTGCCTGGAGTCGTCCAGCACCTTCATTCTTAAAAAAAGCTTATTAAATGCATTAGAGATAGCTTCCGTTTCCATATAATCCTTAATGTCAATATTTTCCCCGCCATAACCGCCTGTTATGGATTCTATGGATTTGGAAATCCGGGCAATGGGTCTTACCAATACGGAGGATATCATCATGCCAATCAAAACCATGGAAATACATATAACGATTCCAAGAATGATTACTTTTCTGCTTAATATTTCCAGATTAACCGCTATACTGTCGGTCGATACACTAGTCAGCATAACACCCGTTATAAATTCTTTATTGATATCCAATATGGGTGTTGTTACTTCTATGTATCGGCTGTTTTGATCGTAACTGGCGGCAGGAGCTTCTCCTTTAAAGCATTTAATGACTTCTTCCGATATAATGGTTTTCCCCTCATCCAATATATAGGTATCTTTTATAATTTTAAAATTATTTTTAATAATTAGAATACGGCCGTCATACATATTGGATAATTGTACCAGCTCTTCGTTTAATAATTCGGAGGATTGATCGTTTATATAATCTGCGGATGTCAACTGTTTAGACAATATATTACATTGGTTTTGTACATCCTTGCCCCTTGTAATAATAGCCCTGTTCTCATAGCTTTTTAAAATACCGATTCCCATAATTAAACTGGGGAGTATACCTGCCAATACCAATATATAAAATATCCTGACGCGTAAGCTGCTGCGTAAATTCTTTCGAAAATTAAGACTGGAAATAATAACCAACTCCCCATTTTGTATGCACATACTTAGGTTCACTTGGATTGCTTTCTATTTTTTCCCGCAAACGCCGGATATGAACATCTACCGTTCTGACATCCCCGGGATAATCATATCCCCAAATCAGATTAAGTAAATTCTCCCTGCCGTAAACCTTATTGGGATTACATGCCAGCAGCTCCAGCAAATCAAATTCCTTTGCAGTGAGATTCATTTCTTTATTTAAAATGAAGACCCTCCTGCTTTCACAATCTAATTTCAAATCACCCACAGCTATAATTTTATTGGCATCATTTACCGTTTCCTTCTTAACCGCTCTGCGCATTATGGCTTTTATTCTGGCTTTTACCTCCAGAATATTAAAGGGCTTCGTTATGTAATCATCGGCCCCATATTCCAACCCCAGAATCTTGTCCATATCGTCGTCTTTAGCCGTTAACATAATAATAGGAACCGTGGAAAACTCTCTTATCTGCTGACAAACCTCAAAACCGGTTAATTTAGGAAGCATAACATCCAATAAAATAATGTCAAATTGATTTTCCCTGGCCATTTGAAGAGCCTCTTCTCCGTCATAAGCACAGGAAACCTCCATCCCGTCCTGTACCAGACTGAATTTGATACCTTTTACTATTAATTTTTCATCATCCACTACCAACACTTTATTGCCCATAATTCCACCTACCTGACTATGACATAATCTTTTATATTATTATAAACGCCTTCTTTGATACCGGTAATATTCATAATCTGTTCAATATTTTCAAATTTACCGATTTCTTCCCGATAGGCAATTATCTTTTTGGCTTTACTCGCACCGATACCCGGCAGGGTCATCAATTCTTCTTCCGTTGCCGTATTTAAATCCAGCAGCTCTTCCTTCTCATTACCGGTACCCGTATCCGTAAGCTGGCTTTTTCCCTCTTCGTCAGCTTCTGTTTGATTAGGAATATAGATCTTGTCCCCATCCGCTACCGTCATTGCCTGATTAACATAATCAACTGCCGCTTCCTCCGTAAACCCGCCTGCTTTTTCTGCCAGTTCAAAAAGCCTTGTATTCTCTTCCACCTCATAAACACCGGGGTTTAAAACTTCTCCGCAAATATGTACATAAATGATTTTCTTCTCACCGTATGCAGCATTATCCTTTAAATCACCCTTACCATCATTTCCGTCCGTATTCTGTGTATCCGTCAATACATCCTCTTTTGCTCCATTATCCGTTTCAGAGCCCTTATTATCCCCTTCAACAGCTTCCTCCTGCTGTACCTGGAATTCCAGTTCCTCTTTAGAGGAACAGCCATTTAAATTAAGGGTCATTAAAATTAAGATACCGAAAATCTTTCCGATACAAATTAATTTACTGTTTAACATCCGTATTCTCCTTTATAGTCTTTTGACTATAAAAAACCCCTCTATGACGGATAATTTCATTGTATCGGAATTCATTCACCTTTACAATAGGTTTTTTTATATTCCTATTCCCATTTGAAAATAACAACACCGATAATGGCAATTGCCATACCGAATACCTTTCTCCATTCGAAGGGCTGTTTATCAACACCGAAGATACCGAAAAGCTCAATGAGATAGGCAACCAGTAATTGGGCAATGACAATGAGCATGACAGATCTGGCAGGTCCTAAGGAGGACATACTTTTTATAACGGTATAGGTAATAAGCGCTCCGATGACTCCACCAAGGAGCATATATTTTTGTCCTACCTGAAAAACACCCAGAAGGCTCTCTCTTCCTGTTAAGAACCAGGCCAGTATACAAACAAGCAGCGCCGTAAACTGCACCCAGCTGTTTGATACCCATATACTTGAATTCTTCGTTACCTCCGTATTAAAAACTCCCTGTATGCTCATCAGAGCTCCTGAAATCAGTGCAATTAAAATTCCAATCATGTATGCCTCCCTATTTCTAAACATCAGCTATAGTTTGGCCATATGATTGGAATATTATGCATATCTGTCTTATTTGGACAGTCTTTTCAAATTTACAGGGAGTACCCTGTCCCTGTAAAATAGAACAAAGTGCCTCCGGCACTCTCAACTCCCCTGCCCCGGGGTCCTGAGGGAGAAGACACTTTGCGCGCCGAATGCAGTCACGCAGTGACATCTTCCTTATGCATTCGTGTGCATCCCCCGAAGGGTTTTATTTCATAGGACGCAATTTCCTATGAATAAAAATGCTGTTTTCTATAAATCATTACAGTCATTCAGTGGTTTCTAACTGGTTTTTCATGTTTTCCCATAAGGTATTTACTTCTGCCTGTATATCATTCCCTGTCCATATATTATAAAACATGATTTCTAACCGGACCCAATAATTACTGCAGTCCATCAGCTTAGGCACAGGTGCGGAGTTTGCATATTCCGTCATAATAGCAGAAACAGGCTCCACAGCGCAGGGAATATCTGCCCGTGCCGATATCTTACCCGCCTGTGAAAACAGCTCACCGGCACAGTTAAAAGCAACAAAGTCCGCAAATTCATGGGCAGCCTCCAAATGCTTCGAATAACCGTTTACTGCTAAGGTATCGGTAACGGATAGGCTTTTGGAATCATATTCTTCCGTAGGACCCGGTATATGTGCCGTTCCGTATTCATAGGTAAAGGTACCGTCTGCTTTTCCGTCCTCCAATTTTTTAACGGCATCGGTAGAAGCTATGGTGAATACGGTTTTTCCCGACTTGAATTCCTCCATTACGCTATCGTAGGTCACCAGCTTGGGATCAATGGCAAAGAATTGATTCAACTGCTGGTAAACCGCAAGGCAGTCTAAAACCTGCTGGTTATTGATATTCAGTATGGCAGGATCATCTCCTGTTTTACCTCCCACCTCCATATAACTGCCTGTAAAGGCATAATCAAACAGTACATCGGAAACATCCCACTTAAACACGTTTTCCACCTCGGCCGGCGCATCATAACCATCGGCAAAGGTTAACAGCTGTTCCATATTCGTCGGTATTAAATTACTTATTTCCTGATTCAGCTGCTCTTCACTTATTTCCGCAGTTCCTTCCCCGCCGGAATTTTCGCCTGCTTCCTCCGTTTGTTCGGTTTCCAGATTTTGTTTTACATAATCGGCCAGGTAGGTTTTATTATACAATAAAAATGCCGTTTCAAAATAAAGGGGATATGCCATTTTATTATTATGATAGGTCACCGAATCAAGGGCTGTTTCCGGATAATATTCTTTTGTATAATGATCGGCGGAATCTCTTATTTTAGAAGCCAGGCCTGACAGGGTCGCTCTCTCCAGCATATCATGGGAAGCAATATACAGATCCGGACCCTTATCCTCATATATGGTCGCTCTATTTATTTCATCCAGATAATCTACCCCGGATACCAATCTTAAATTTACCTTAACGTTATGGCTTTCTTCATAAAGGCCTGCGGCATTTTTTAAAAAAGCCGTTAAAGCTTCATCCGTATACCATAACAAAATTTCATTATCTGACGCCTGCTCTTCTGTTATCTTTTTTAAATCCTGATCCTTTTGATACTGAAATCCGGTAGATACCATCATGACCAAAAGGGTCACCGTTACAAGCAGGGATATTAACTTTTTATTAGGGAA
The DNA here is from genome assembly GCA_946409475.1 of uncultured Lachnospiraceae bacterium. Classification (GTDB taxonomy): domain Bacteria; phylum Bacillota; class Clostridia; order Lachnospirales; family Lachnospiraceae; genus CAMJWQ01. The sequence goes on along the minus strand of CAMJWQ010000151.1, from coordinate 1,472 downwards.
CATAACCATTCTCCATCCAGCCGGATTATTTGTTAAGTATCTGCTTCAAAACGAACAGCATTTCATCTACATGCTCCTTTGTTATCACCAGAGGCGGTAAGAACCGTAATACTTTGGGACCTGCACTGATGATAATAAGTCCCTTTTTTTGTGCCTCTATAATAATGGGAGCCACATCACGGGTAAATTCCAAAGCCTGTATACAGCCTGTTCCTCTTCTAACGGTAATACAATCGTATACCGCAACCAGTTCATCCAGCTTTTTTTCCAAATACGAACTTATTTCTCTTACATGTTCTACTATATTGTCTTTTTCAAAAATGTCAAATACTTTTTTTACAGCCGCACATACGAAAGGGTTTCCGCCATAGGTGGAACCATGGTCTCCTGCCGCAAGAGAATGCTCCGCAACCCCGGCCGTCATGGCAAAGGCACCAACCGGCACGCCGCCGCCAAGAGCCTTTGCCGACACCAGAATATCCGGCATGATACCGTAGCCCTGAAAGGCAAACAAATCACCCGTACGCCCCATTCCGCATTGTATTTCATCAAAAATCAGTAAAATTTCTTTTTCCCCGCAAACTTTCTTTAACTCCTTGAGAAAGTTAACATCTGCCGGATAAACCCCGCCTTCTCCCTGTACAGGCTCTAAAATGACGGCACAGGTTCTTTCCGATATTACGTTTTTTACACTCTCTATATTGTTTAATTCCGCAAATTTTACACCCGGTATTAACGGTTCAAAGGGTTCCCTGTATTTGCTGTTTCCCGTAACGGATAAGGCTCCTAAGGTTCTTCCGTGAAAGGAATGCTCCATAGCTACTATTTCATAGCTGTTTTTCCCTTTTTTTGTGTAAGCATATTTTTTTGCCGCCTTTAATGCCCCTTCGATTGCCTCCGCCCCGCTGTTTGTAAAAAAAACACGGTCCATACCGGAAGCATCTATAAAAGCCTTTGCCGCATCCCTGGTGTGTTCATGATAAAACAGGTTGGAGGTATGCATGATCTTATCTATTTGCCCCTTTAAAAAATCATCATAATCCTTATAGTGATAGCCAAAGGCATATACACCAATGCCGGAGGCAAAATCCAAATATTTTTTACCGCTGCTGTCGTACAGGTACACACCTTCTCCTTTTTCGATTACTATGGGATAGCGGTTATAGGTGTGCAGTAAATACTGTTCGGACTCCTCTATAAAACTACTCGTTTTCATTGTAATACCTGCCTTCCTTTTCCCCTAAAATTGCGGTTCCGATACCTTTATTTGTAAATATCTCCAGGAGTAAGCAATGAGGAATTCTACCGTCCAGAATATGTACCCTGGAGACGCCGTTTTCGATGGCATCAATACAGCTATGCAGCTTAGGCAGCATGCCTCCGCCAATATTTCCCCGGCTGATTAAATTTTGAGCCTCCTTAATCGTTAATTCTGAAATTAATGTGGCTTTATCGCCGGGATCCTTATAAAC
>CAMJWQ010000150.1 GCA_946409475.1 uncultured Lachnospiraceae bacterium | reverse complement strand
TTTCATTCTTTCGGGACTTTTCCTTTTCTTTGAAAAAAAAAGCATTCGAAATTGCCCTTGACCCTTTGCATTACGTCAATAAAAAAATTGTCACCTACAAAAATCCGGGCAACAACTTTTATATTGCTTACGTCACCTCCAATTATACGGGTATGCTGTTTAATTATTTCTGTTAAGCACCGGACTTAGAAAGGTATTCCCATGCAGGCAGTGAGCTGCAAAAGCCGGAAGCACCGCCGTATATTATTTACCTTTGGCTTTAAAAAACGTATTTCTTATATTCCGGAACGGATTAAAAGTAAAATATGACGGAGGGAATGAGGAAAACGGCCACCTGTCTGCCGCTATATTCCTGCCGCCTCTAACATCTCCTGTAATCTGACCTCGTAGGTATGATTCTTACAAACCTTTTCAAATCCTTTTTGTGCAATCATTTCCCTCTCGCTGTCATGCTTCAGATAATACCGCACCTTATCTGCCAGCTCTTCCCTGCTGCCATAATAAACAAAATCCCTATCCGGCTCAAAGTGCAGCAAAAAATCGGACTGGTAATTTGTTAATAGAAAGCCTCCTGCCCCCATTATGTCCATTGCTCTTAGGGGTATACCGCTTTTTATGCTTCTCAAGGTAATATTTAAATTAATTTTACTTAATTTAAAAACCTTTGGCATTTCATTATAATAATCGACCGTTCCCTTGTTATGGCAATTTCCCAGTTTCATTTCACAGTTATTCGTATACAAATTCGTTGATGCAATTTCGGCCGTTTCTGTTAGAATCCGTATTCTTTCCATAGAAGTAATTTTCCGGCACAGAAAATAGCTCGCATATATATAGGGTAAGGCAGCAAAGCTTGTTTTTTCTATTCTATACGGCATGACTTTATAAATATTCTGTATCATCTCCTCCGTCAAACATTCTTCCAGGAAATTATAACCATATACCTGCATCTGGGCATTCATTACCCCCTCTAAATAACCGATAGTGTATTCGTCGGCCTTCTCCTTTAAGCGTTCAAAAAAGTTATGCTTCTCGTTATAAAGGGAACCCACAAAGGAAACATCACAGCCATAATAATGCCGTTCTTTCTCCGTTATGGTAATTTTCCTGATTCGCTCCGTATTAACGGCAACGGGTGCATAATAAACGGTCTCAACACCCTTATGCAACAGCTCCTCATAGGTATAACGGTCAAACAGGAAAATATAATTGCAGGCATTTACAATATTAAGGCAGTAAAGCTTGCTGGAAGGGCTGTCATAAACCCATGCCAGATATTTGCAGTCCGCTTTCAGGCATGCTTCTGAAACAGTTGGAAAATAATTGAGGGAAAACACTAAATTTACGGACTGCCTTCTTATGGCTGCCTCCAAAGCTTCTGCAAAGGGCCAGTCAATCTTAACATGACTATCATTGGAAACGGACATCCGGCTTACAGTATGCCCCAGATTGGTCAATGCTTCTATGACATCTTCTCCGCCAAGGGCAGGCCAGTCCATATATAAAATATTCATCCTCTGTTCTCCTTTTCCGATAAACGAAAGTATTGGTCAAGCTCCAAAATACCCATGTCAGTTGCTGACAACCGGTACTTATAAATATTCTTTAAAATAGGAAATGGTGGGAGCGAGTCCATCCTTTAATTCTATTGAGGGTTCCCACCCCAGCTCCCGACAGGCCAAATCGATAACCGGTCTTCTCTGCATAGGATCATCTTTGGGAAGCTTCTTATAAACGATTTTAGATTTAGAAGGTATCCGTTCTAAAATAAGCTCCGCTAATTCCTTTATGGTAAACTCTCCCGGATTGCCCAAATTGACAGGCCCTGAAAAATCCTCCCGGCTGTTCATCATACGGATAATACCTTCCACCAGATCATCCACATAGCAAAAGCTCCTTGTCTGGCTTCCGTCTCCGTACACAGTTATGTCTTCTCCCTTTAATGCCTGCATAATGAAATTTGATACGACTCTCCCGTCCATGGAATCCATATTAGGCCCATAGGTATTAAAAATACGTATCACTTTGATTCTGGTCACAAATTCACGCCGGTAATCAAAGCATAGGGTTTCCGCACAGCGTTTTCCCTCATCGTAGCAGGCACGTATGCCGATAGGGTTTACATGCCCCCGGTATTTCTCCGGCTGAGGATGGATAAGGGGATCTCCGTATACTTCACTGGTACTGAATTGCAATATTTTAGCCTGATGCCTCGTTGCCAGCTCCAGCATGTTTATCATGCCCAAAACACAGGTTTTTGTCGTAAAAGTAGGGGATTTCTGATAATGGGGCGGGCTGGCGGGACATGCGGCATTATAAATTTCATCTACGGCCACATCCAAAGGCTCCGTTACATCCTTTAATAAAAATTCAAAATGCGGATGATGAAATAAATGTTTTATATTTTTCTCATTACCCGTAAACAAATTATCCAGGCAGATAACATGATTTCCTTCCTTTACCAGTCTGTCGCATAAACGGGAGCCTAAAAATCCGGCTCCTCCCGTTATTAAGATTCGTTTCATTTTTCTGCCACTCCGATCTGTCTATACTCAAAGCCATGTTCCCTCATCGTATTCTTATCAAATTGGTTTCTGCCATCGAAAATCACGGGGTTTTTCAGCCGCAGCTTCATCTCCTCCATATCGGGACTTCTGAATTCCTTCCACTCCGTCACAAGAATAAGGGCATCCGCATGATTCAGGGTATCGTATTTGCTGTCAAAATAGCTGATATTTTCCATGTTCTTTAAATAACATTCTTTGGCTTCCCTCATAGCCTTCGGATCATAGGCTTTTATGAAGGCACCTCTTTTCGTTAATTCCTGCGCAATCGTAATGGATGCCGCTTCTCTCATATCGTCCGTATCCGGTTTGAAGCTAAGCCCCCATAAGGCAAAGGTATAGCCCGATAAATTTTCCCCGAATTTCTTTACTATTTTAGAGGGTATCACCAGTTTTTGTTCTTTATTGACTTCCTCCACGGATGCTAAAATTTTGGGTTCATAACCATACTTTTTACTGGTTCTGATTAAGGCCTGCACATCCTTGGGAAAGCAGCTTCCCCCATATCCGCAGCCGGGGTAAATAAAAGAGTACCCGATTCGCTTGTCACTGCCGATTCCTCTTCTTACCTTATTGACATCCGCTCCGACTCTCTCACAAATATTGGAAATTTCATTCATAAAGGATATTTTTGTTGCCAGCATGGCATTTGCCGTATATTTTGTCATTTCCGCACTTTCAATATCCATGATAATAAAATTTTCCGTGTTTCTTAAATAAGGCAGATACAGCTCTCTCATTACTTTTTCCGTCCTGTCGTTATCCACACCAATGACGATACGGTCGGGCCTTGAGCAGTCTTCAATTGCCGTACCTTCCTTTAAGAACTCCGGATTCGATACCATGTCAAAGCTTAAATCGCTGTTTCTTTTTTCTAATTCCTCTTTCACCACCGCGGCGACTTTTCTGGCTGTCCCCACAGGCACCGTTGATTTATCCACAATGAACATATGTCTTTTCATATATTTACCGATATCTCTCGCTACCGCCAGTACATATTGCAAATCGGCACTTCCGTCTTCACCCATAGGAGTACCTACGGCTATAAAGCAGATATTTGCCGTTTCCAGGGCTTCTCTGATATCCGTCGTAAAATGCAGTCTTTTCTTTTCATGGTTTTGCATGACCAGCTGTTCCAGTCCCGGTTCATATATGGGTATGATTCCATTTCTTAACTCATTGACTTTCTTCTCATTGACATCTACACACCAGACATCATTTCCCATATCGGAAAAACAAGCCCCGGTAACGAGGCCCACATATCCGGTTCCTACTACTGCAATTTTCATCTTTTATCTCCTTGCGCACTGTTTCTTTATTCAAATTGTAATCTTACTTCATTTATATTCTATTTCGTTTTTAGTTTAATCCATTTGTATTCCTTTGTATTTCATTTGGTTTATCTTTCATTTTCATTCTCTGCCTGTTTTATTCAGGCACCAATACTCCCTTATCTGATCATCCATTAACTCAGGCAAAGATAACCCTGCCTCATAGGCCTTATACCATTCAACGGTTTTTTCAACGGCCTTTTCAACAGACCACCGGGGTTTCCAGTCAAAGGTATTTTTTAATTTGGAACAATCCAGCTTTAAAAAGTCAGCTTCATGAGGACCTCCAAGGAATTTATTTTCCCAGGCTTGTCCTTCCCCCCATCCGGAGCAGAACAAACCAACCAGAGCTCCTGTGGTGATGCAGCCGGCATCATCAGGACCCACATTGTAACAGCCGGCATAACGGATATCTTCATATTGCTTCTGTGCTATCATCAGATAGGCATACAGGGGCTCCAGCACATGCTGGTAAGGCCTTGTGGAATGAGGATTTCTCACGGCAATCGTCTTCTTATTACAGGCGGCTCTTACACAGTCAGGTATGATTCTGTCCTTTGAAAAATCTCCTCCTCCTATGACATTGCCTGCTCTGGCTGTGGATATGGCCGTTTTCCCGCCCTGAAAAAAAGATTTTTTATAGCTGTGTGTCACTAATTCCGAGCAGGACTTACTGTTAGAATAGGGATCATAGCCGTCTAAGGGCTCATTTTCCCGATATCCCCATTCCCATTCTTTATTTTCATATACCTTATCCGTTGTCACATTTAAAAATGATTTCACACACTCTGTGGTTCTGATACACTCCAGTATATTTACGGTTCCCATTACATTGGTCTCATAGGTATAAACGGGATTGACATAGCTGTCACGGACAATGGGCTGGGCTGCCAGATGCAGGACTATTTCCGGCTCCGACTCTGCAAATGTTTTTCTTAACAGCTCCAAATCCCTGATGTCACCCACAATGGAATGGATTTTATCCTCCACTTCCGCCATGGAGTATAAATTGGGCTCTGCCTCCGGCGCTAATGAATAACCGGTTACTTCCGCGCCAAAGCCTGCCAGTATTCTGGTAAGCCAGGAGCCTTTAAAGCCCGTATGCCCTGTGATCAAAACCCTTTTTCCCTTATAAAAATCCCTCATACCCATTTCCTCCATGGTGCCTGACCGCTCTCCCACAAATCTTCCAGGAGCCTCTTATCTCTCTGGGTATCCATACATTGCCAGAAGCCATCATGCTTGTATGCCATAAGCTGCCCTTCTTTAGCTGCTCTTTCCAGCGGTTCCTTTTCAAAAACAGTTTCATCCCCCTCGATATAATCAAATATCTTCGGCTCTAAAACCATAAAACCGGCATTTACAAAGCCGGTATCTTCCTTACTCTTTTCCCTGAAGTCATGTATCCGGTTATTTTGTATATCCAGCACTCCGAACCTCCCGTCAGGCTTCACTGCCGTCATGGTGGCAATTTTTCCATGGGATTTATGATACTTAACCAGTTTTTCAATATCTACATCACTGACTCCGTCACCATAGGTGAGCATAAAGCTTTCCTCTCCGATATACTTTTGAATGCGCTTTACCCGCCCTCCTGTCATGGTGTTCAGTCCCGTATCCACAACGGTCACTCTCCAGGGTTCCGCAAAATTATCGTGAATTTCCAATTTGTTATTATCTCTGAAATCAAAGGTCACATCACTTCTATGTAAATAATAATCGGCAAAATACTGTTTAATGATATACCCCTTATAACCGCAGCAGATAATAAAATCGTTATAGCCATAAGCAGAATAGGATTTCATAATATGCCACAAAATAGGCATGTCCCCAACTTCTATCATCGGTTTTGGTTTTAAATGGCTTTCCTCACTGATCCGAGTGCCAAAGCCCCCTGCCAATAGTACTACCTTCATCCTCACTTATATGGATATTTTTAATTGTAATCCATAATCTCCTTTCTTAATACTAATCTTCCTAATGGTTATGCTTCACAGCTGAAATCCGCTCTTCCCGAAAAGCTATGCTCCATTTCTTAATTATATAATGTTCTGAATTTGTCTCATGCATGATTATCCGTTACGGTTCTTTTCTGTTACCCATATTATACAGGATTTTTATAATGAAGGACAGAAAAAATTTTTATGATTATACCCCAAAGCCATCCGGATGATTTTTATGCCATGCATAGGCATCTTTCACGATGGTTTCCATATCACTGTATTGGGGTTTCCAGCCAAGGTGCTCATAAGCCTTCCCTGCTTCCGCTACCAGCTTTGCAGGATCTCCCGGTCTTCTTTCACATAATTTTACCCGGAAGTCCTTCCCCGTTATCCGCTTCACCGTATCAATCACCTCCAGAACAGAGGTGCCGGTTCCGGTTCCCAAATTAAAGATATTGCTTGGGCTTCCCTTTATCAAATACTGCAGTGCCCTTATATGGGCATCTGCCAGATCTAGTACGTGGATATAATCCCGGATACAGCTCCCGTCCTGCGTATCATAATCCGTGCCAAATACGGATACGGCCTCTCTTTTACCCTGCAGGGCATGAAAAACAAGAGGCAGCAAATGGGTTTCTAGGGCATGGTCTTCACCTATGGAACCGTCAGGCACAGCCCCTGCCGCATTAAAATACCGCAGGCATACGGATTTTATCCCATATGCTTCATCACACCAGTATAATAATTTTTCAATATCCCGTTTTGTTTGACCGTAAGGATTACAGGGCTTCGTGGGCATGTCCTCCGTAATGGGTACCTTGTCCGGTTCCCCATAGACAGCACAGGTAGAGGAAAATACAATATTTTTTACTTTGGCTCTCTCCATGGCCTTTAGCAGGCTAATAGCAGCAGATACGTTATTCTCATAGTAAGATAAGGGCTCCTTCATGCTGATGCCTACAAGTGCAAAGGCAGCGAAATGAATGACCCCTTCTATTTTATATTCCGCAAAAACCCGATTCAGTTTTTCCTCATCCTTTAAATCTCCCACAATTAAGGGAAAATCCTTCACGGCTTCCCTATGTCCTTCAGATAGATTATCGTATATAATACAGTCATATCCTGCTTCTTTTAATGCCCTCACACAGTGGGAGCCTATGTAACCGGCACCGCCGCATACTAAAATTGACATAATATCATTCCATTCTTTTTATAATCCGTTTCTTACTATTATTAATTTCCGTTATTATCATTATAATTTGCTATGGGCTATATGTCTAGGAAAAATGCCAGCTAATAGGAGCCGGTAACTTACCGGCTCCCTAAAAATAAAATTACAATAATGATTTTTCAATCATTTTTTTCAATTTTGTAGAACTGGTTCCTTCCGTATAGGGAAAAAATACCATATCGGCACCTCGCTTTTCCAGAAAAGCCTTATCTGCAAGCCAGTCCGGATCATCCATATAATCACTTCCTGAAAACTGGCAGTCAAAATGATACATATTATAGGCGTCTCTGGTGCCGCCGAAATCCAGAGGAATCTCTACGGCTTCATCTACATATTGGCAGGAACGGATCAGCTCAATTCTTTCTGCAAAGGGAATAAAAGGTTCTGTTTTCTTGTACTTTCTGACACCATCATCCGTCACCACTCCCACAATCAAATAGTCACACTGCTCTTTTGCACGCTTTAGCATATTTAAATGCCCTATATGGTACAAATCAAAGACTCCTGCAAGATAACCTATGTGATATTTTTTTGATGTCATCTTTTTATCAGATACAGATTTCTCTGCACTCTTCTGTTTTCTAGGATATTCTACGTTTGTATCATAAATACAGTATTCTTTTATTCCCATTTCATACAATTGCCTTACAATAGCCTCATATTTTTTAACACAAATAATAATCCTAACTTGATTCTCCGGAATTTCTTTTAATATTACCGGAGAGCTAATGGTAATGCCATCCAAATCACTCCCCCATTTATTTGAATTGTTGTCTACTATCGCATAAATTGGATAATCCTTCTTAAACTGTACTAAGAATCGCTTAGTAAAATTACCCGACCCAAAAAGTATAATTTTTTTATTTTCTATATTATTAAATATATCCACAAAGATACTATTGTACCTATCAGCTGAATAATTTATTCTTTGCCTATTTGTATAAATCATTTTTGAATTACGCTGATATTTATCCAAAAAGATACGTAACTCTCTTTGATTTCTTAATTTTATTGTAAATTCAAAGGCTTTTTCCTTCCACAGGTCCATTT
>CAMJWQ010000149.1 GCA_946409475.1 uncultured Lachnospiraceae bacterium | reverse complement strand
GTTACCGCATTTTATTTATCAGCAAAAAAGGAGCCTTCTTTTGCTTATAACGATGACAATGCTTCAGGTAATACCCCCGGCAATTTATATAACAAGGGGTTATTTTGTGAATATAATAATATCGTATACTTTGCCAATCCTTACGATGATTATTCCCTTTATTCCATGAATATTGACGAAACCAATATGAAGAAATTAAATAATACCGGTGTTCACTATATTAATGCGGCCGGTAATTACGTTTATTATGTACAGACCTCTTCTTCCACTACAAGCACCCTTCCCATTGCTGCCAACGTAAAGGGATTCTATCGGTGCAAGCCGGACGGCACCGTAGAATATGCCTATGCGGAATCCCCATGCGGTATGCTCAGCTTATATGGCAATACACTTTTTTATCAAATTTACATTGAAGAGGAAAATAAGATGAAATTAAGAAAGGTAAATATTGACGGTACCGGTGACGTTCTCTTATCTGATTTGCCTCTCATGCCTGCCTCTATCGATAACGGTATTTTCTATTTCAGTGAACCGGAGGATACCTTGTATCTTTATGCGAACAGCCTCAAGGATAACCAGACAACCACGGTTCTGGACGTGAAAACCTATAATCCCGTCATTGATGACAGAATACTGTATTTTATGAATGTTTCCGAAAACTATTCCTTATGGTCTTATCATTTAGATACGGAAACATTGACTTCTCTGACAACAGAACGAATAGACTGCTATAATATTTACGGAGATTATATCTATTATCAAATAAATGATGAAGAAAACCCGGGTATATACCGAATGAAAAAGGACGGAACGGAAAGAGAATTAATTATGAGCGGCAACTATACAAATATAAATATTACTTCCGAGTATGTTTATTTCAATAATTTTAATTCTACTTATCCGATTTATAAAATTAAAACCAGCGGACCTATAGAAGTATCCCAGTTATCCATGACCATAGACATAGCAGATTAATCATAAATACTATAAACTATAAGCCGGCAGGCAGATAAGCATCTGTTTGTCATAAAGAGGAGCATATTATAACGCTTTTAATTCCTTAAGCAATTCTTCCATGGTTTTATAAAATACCGGATGCCTTTTGAAAGGTGCAATCTGCACCATAGGCTCCAAAACAAAATTTCTGTTATGCATATCCATATGAGGAATATGAAGGGTTTCCGTATCCAAAACCATATCATCATACAAAAGAATATCTAAATCAAGGGTTCTTGGACCCCATCTTACGGTTCGTTTCCTGCTTGCTTCTTTTTCCAGCTGATGAAGCTTTTCCAGTAACTCAAAGGGATCTAAATAGGTCTCTATCTCTAAACAGCCGTTTAAAAAATCATCCTGCCCGATATTGCCATAGGGTTTTGTAGTGATGATATCCGAAATCTTTCCTATTCTGAACGCTTTATCTGTTTCCATACTATTAACAGCCCTACGGATATGACCTTCCTTATCTCCCACATTAGAACCAAAAGCAATGTATGCCAGGTGCCAGCCCCTGTTAATTTCCACGGATACCGTATCAATAGGCAATCCAATAGGAGCCCATGGTTTTTTTATTTCCAAAGTAACTGCCCGTAATTTAGAAAAGGAAGCAAGCAAATCTCTGGTTAATTGTTCTGCTGCCGCTTCTATCAGATAAAAGGTATGCTCCTCCATAAATTTTTTAATAAAGTGGCATACCTCACCGTAATGAACAGATTTGGTCAAATCATCCGAAAGCCCTGCCTCTTTTATATCCAGCTGTAATATAACGGATATCAAGAACTTTTGCCCCAGAACATTTTCTTCTTTTAATACCCCATGCTTTGCAAAAACCTCTAAATTTTGAATTTTTATATTATCCATGCTTACTCTCTTTTCCTGCAGCTCTTAATATGGCATCCGCCATGTCTATGACCCTTTTGTTTTCCTTTACATCATGCACTCTTACAAAAGAACAATGATGGGCAACGGCAAATACGGTAGTAACCAGTGTGCCCTCCAGTCTTTCCGTAACGGGCAGGTCAAGAGTCAAACCAATTACCGATTTTCTCGATGCTCCCAATAATACCGGATAACCCAGCCCTGACAGCAAATGTAATTTATTTAACATGAGAAGATTCTGTTCATAGGTTTTTCCAAAACCGATTCCCGGATCCAATATGATATTTTCTTTTTCTATTCCTGCCTTATGCGCTGTTTGAAGAGAAGACTCCAGATCCCTTAATACCTCTTCTACAAAATGTTGATAGACCGCTTCCCTTCTGTTATGCATCAGACAGCACACAGCATGATTTTCAGCAATTACATCGGCCATCTTCCCGTCAAATTTTAATCCCCATATATCATTAACCAGCACGGCTCCTGCTTTTATGGCCTCCCATGCTACTTTGCTTTTATAAGTATCAATGGATATGGGAATAGCAAAATTATTATTGATTTTTTCAATGACCGGAACAATCCGCTCTATTTCTTCCTGTTCGGAAACAGGAAGATGTCCCGGTCTGGTGGATTCCCCTCCCACATCAATGATGTCCGCTCCCTCACGTATCATTTTATCTGTTTGTCTTAGGGCATTATCCAGATTATTGAATTTTCCGCCGTCCGAAAAAGAATCCGGTGTTACGTTTAATATTCCCATGATATATGTTTTATTTACCGTATCAAATTGCTTATTTCCTATACGCATCTTACTTTAAAATTCCTCCTAATATTGAATCGTTGCATTTTTTTTCTCATCCGGCCAATCGCATTGTTTATATGCTTTACAGCAGAAGCATCCTCTTGCCGCTTTATCGGCCCTATAAAAGATTCCTCTTAAGCTCTTTTCCTCTTTTATCTCAGGATTTCCATGATTTTCAATAGCATCCGTTATCGCCATGATTTCCGCCTCCGTAAAATTACAGTTTTTTAGAATATCACGTGCAATGGGAAGGGCGGACCTTTCGTGTTTATCCTGCTTTTTATATTCCCTGTGTCTGCCGATGTCATGTAAAAGTGCCGTTGCATAAAGCAAATCCTTCGGTATGAGCAGATTGCTCTCTAAATTTAAAATCATCGCGATTCTTGCAGCATCCAAAAAGTGCTGCATATCATGCTTACAATAAATCCTGTCCTTTTCATCTTCTTCAATTTTTTTATATTCCTTCTGATAACGCTTATGTTGAAGAATCTTATTAATTCTCTCCATAAATACCTCAGCCTCTTAACATTTGAAAAAATGTGTTTTGTAATCTTTCTTCCTTAAAAATTCCCCTTGCCGTTATGGTCACCGTTTTACTGCCAGGTTTTTTTATTCCTCTCATGCTCATACACATATGCTCAGCCTCCAGCATTACCATAACCCCCCTGCAGTTTAACCTCTCCATTAAAGTATCCGCTATCTGCATAGTCATCTTCTCCTGAATCTGGGGCCTTTTGGCATAAGCATCCACACATCTGGCTAATTTGCTGAGTCCTGCCACTTTACCGTCAGGTATATAAGCCACATGGGCTTTCCCATAAAAAGGAAGCAAATGATGTTCGCACATGGAATAAAAACATATATCTTTTTCCAGAATCATATCGTTATTGCTTACGGTAAAGGTCTTTATGAAATGCTGCCCGGCATCCTCTTTAAGTCCGGCAAATATTTCTTCATACATACCGGCTATCCTATCCGGAGTTTCTGCTAATCCTTCTCTGTTAATGTCTTCACCGATTCCCTCCAATAACAGTTTTACTCCTTCTTTTATTTTATTTCTGTCTGTCATTGCCATCACTCCTTTTCTTTTTTTTTAATGCACTTTGTATCTGCTCTAAATAGGATAAGGATCCAAAAGCAATGATGACTTCTTCTTTATCGGCTAATAATAGTGCCATATCAAGCGCATCTTCTATACTGTCGGCTGCTGTTACATTTTTGTTATATCTCAATACCGCATTTGCTAAGGTAATTGCCGGCAACGCCCTATTCTTGTCCGGAGGTGTCAGAGTAATGACATGGTCCGCTAAAGGAGCCGTTGCTTTTGCCATCTCATCATAATTTTTATCTGAAAATACTCCCATTATAAATAGGATTCTTTTATTTTGAAAATAGGTTTCAATGGATTTTTTTAATTCTCCTGCCCCGTCCGGATTATGTGCCCCATCAATTATAAATAGCGGATCATAATGGATGACGGAAAATCTACCGGGCCATTTAGCCCTTTTCAAGCCCTTTCTGATTGCCTTGTCAGGAATATGCATTCCCTTATTTTGAAGCAAGCCGCAGGTCTCTATGGCTAAAATGGCATTTTCTATTTGATAGGCTCCGGCCATTTCTATTTTTAAATCCCTCCGGCCCTCATAAGAAAATGTCTGAACCGTTAAGCTATGGGAGACATCATAAGCCTGATTCCGGTCAGCTATTTTAAGAATTGCATTTTGTTTTTCGCACATCTTCAAAATAACTTCTTCTGCCTCCCTCTTTTGTTTTACGGAAACGACAGGAACACCTTCTTTGATAATCCCTGCCTTTTTTCCTGCAATCTCCTTTAGGGTATGTCCTAAAATCTGTCCATGGTCCATACTGATGGAGGTAAGTACGGAAACAGCCGGTGCTTTGATAATATTGGTGGCATCATCTCTTCCGCCGAGCCCTGTTTCCAAAATAACGAAATCACATTTCTCCTGGTAAAAATAATAAAAAGACATAGCCGTTTCCATTTCAAAGGATGTTGGATGTCTGTTTTCCTCCTTATCCATATGCGTAACCTGTTCTTTTATGACATCCATTATCCGGCACAAATAATCTTTATCTATCTTTTTACCGTTAATTTGGTATTTTTCTTCATAGGAAAAAACGGAGGGTGAAGTATATTTGCCCGTCTTATATCCTGCTTCTTTTAAAATTTCTGCCAGGAAAGCAGCCGTCGAGCCTTTTCCGTTGGTTCCTGCTATATGGATACAGCATATTCTGTCCTGGGGATTATTCAGTCTTTGCAATAAATGCCGGATAACATCCAATCCCAGCACACTTCCGTATTTTCTCCTATCCTCCATAAAGCTCATTGCCTCTTTATATGTCATGATGTACCTTCTTTCCTTATTTATGGCATAGGAAAATTGCTATGTAGATTATAGTATAAAAATATACATAATTCAAATTTTTTCTTGTCTGCATTTCCTGCTGTTTCTGCTGCCCATAAGTTAAAAAAACTTACCAATGCACTATTATAAAAGAATAACTAAAAAAAATACAGCAATACTATAAATATGATAAAAAGATTTGTAAAATGTGGAATTCTGGGTTGGTGCCTTGAGATTTTATTTACGGCTTTTCATTCTTTTCGAAGAAGAGAAATGCAATTAAAAGGTAATACTTCTATATGGATGTTTCCCATTTATGGTTCGGCCGCTCTCTTAAATCCTATCTGCCGTTTTTTAAAAAATAAAAATTTACTGCTCAGAGGGGGTATTTATACGGTTCTTATATTTTTCGGCGAATTTATAACAGGAACTTTGTTAAAAAAGCGGAATCTGTGCCCGTGGGATTATCAAAAATCCAAATTAAATATTAATGGTGTTATCCGTCTGGATTATGCCCCATATTGGTTCCTGACGGGTCTTATTCTGGAAAAAATACTTACCGGGGATCATCGCGATAATAAAATGTAACAGATCAGCCATGCAGAAATGAGAGCACAAATTAGCCGTGAGTGCTCGCACTCTAAGGCCAATTTGTGCTCTCATTTCTATAGGGCGGACGCCCGGCATGAATAATGTGCCCGCCAGGCAGTAAAAGGATTGTTATATTGCATTCGGGCACATTATGAATGGCATGGCTGAACTGTTACAAAATGATAAAGAAAAGTTGAAAAATAATTGAATTATAAGAGTATCTATTATATAATATGCTCTAGAAGCCTTTTTAGGTTTCTTTGGGAGGTATAAGTATGAGTGCCATTATATTTGCTAATACCAAAAGAATCACAGGAAATCGTTTCTATGATAAGGGAAACGGTTCTAAAAATTATTCACATAGCAATCATAATAAAGAGTGCTGCAAAGGACATATAATCTTTTGCTTCACTCTTTTTTTTTATAAAGGAGGTAGTTATGCGTCATTTAATGAGTCCCCTGGACTTTTCCGTTGAAGAGCTGGAAACTCTTATGAACCTGGCCGATGATATCCGAATGTGCCCGGAAAAATATTCCCATTCCTGTCATGGCAAAAAACTGGCCAGCTGCTTTTACGAACCAAGTACCAGGACAAGATTAAGTTTAGAAACAGCCATGTTGAATTTAGGTGGAAGTGTCATAGGTTTTTCCGATGCGGCTTCCAGTTCTGCTTCCAAGGGAGAAAGTGTTGCGGATACCATTCGCATGATATCCTGCTATGCTGATATTTGTGCCATACGGCACCCGAAAGAAGGTGCTCCCTTAGTAGCTTCCATGAAATCAACCATTCCCATTATCAATGCCGGGGACGGCGGACATCAGCATCCCACGCAGACACTGACGGATTTATTGACCATTCGCTCCTTAAAGGGACGATTACATCACTTAAAAATCGGTTTATGCGGGGATTTAAAATTCGGCAGAACGGTGCATTCCCTGATAAACGCCCTTATCCGATATACCGATATCGAATTTGTATTAATATCCCCTCCCGAATTACGGGTACCTGATTATATCAGAGATGATGTACTGCGAAAAAATAATATCCCTTTTCAGGAAGTTATCCGCTTAGAGGAGGTTTTACAGGATCTTGACTTATTATACATGACCCGTGTTCAAAAAGAACGCTTTTTTAATGAAGAGGAATATGTCCGCATGAAAGATTTTTATATCTTAGACAAAAGTAAAATGGAATTGGCAGCCAAAGAAATGCTGGTTTTGCATCCTCTCCCCCGGGTAAATGAAATTGCGGTAGAAGTTGACGATGATGAGAGAGCTGTTTATTTTAAGCAGGTGCAATTCGGCGTTTATATACGTATGGCTTTAATCCTGACTCTTTTGGAGGTGAAAATATGTTAAACGTAGGTCAAATATGGGAAGGCTTTGTATTGGACCATATTGAAGCCGGCAAAAGCCTTTCTATCTATTTTGATTTGAAATTGGATAAACTGGATTCCTGTGTGGCTATTATCAAGAATGCAAGAAGCAATAAAATGGGTAAAAAAGATATTATTAAGGTAGAATGCGGAATTGACAGGCTGGATTTAGACATACTGGGATATATCAATCATAATATTACCGTTAATATCATACAGGAGGGCAATATCATTGAAAAGAAAAGGTTAACCTTACCCGAGACAATCGTAAATGTCATCAGGTGTAAGAACCCGCGCTGTATCACCTCTATTGAGCAGGGGCTGGACCAGGTCTTTTTTCTGACGGATAAGGAAAAAGAAGTCTATCGGTGCAAATACTGCGAAGAAAAATATGGAGAAACCTGATAACCAAAGCAGCCGGGTCTCTCATGTGTGAGAGATTTAGAGGACAGAGAGCGGACCTGGCTGCTCTTTGACCGCTTTCTGCTAAAGTGATTCCGCTCTATCCAAAACATTCTTGTTAAAATTAATAACATTATGCTGATAGGGAGTATCCATAAATTTTGATGTGATTAAGAAATCAGCGGTAGCCTTATTATTGGCAATAGGTATGTCATAGACCTGGGCAATTCTCAAAAGCGCCTTCACATCCGGATCGTGAGGCTGCGCTGTTAAGGGATCGGAAAAGAAAATAACCATATCTATGGTTCCCTCCACTATTTTTGCACCGATCTGTTGATCTCCCCCAAGAGGACCGCTGTTGTATCCTTTCACCAAAAGACCTGTTTTATCCGTTATCATCTTAGCAGTCGTACCTGTTCCACAAAGTCTGTGATACTTTAAGATTTCCAAATTATCCTTGCACCATGTAATCAATTCATCTTTCATGTTGTCATGAGCTATTAAAGCTATGTCCTTAACTTTTTCAATAGTAAATGTGATGTAATCGTTATTTATCATATAGTACCTCCTTAGGTTATGTGTAACCCCTTATATTAAAACATTTGTTTTCCATTCTTGCAATGGGAAATTTACAGTTCTTTATTATTTTACAAAAAGTTATCCATAACTTCACCTTTTTCTATTATAATTTATCAAAACAGTCACGCAT
>CAMJWQ010000148.1 GCA_946409475.1 uncultured Lachnospiraceae bacterium | reverse complement strand
TTACTAAATAGGAAGGATATTCAGGAGCTGTTCCGATAGCAAAATGCTTTAATTCAATTCCCAATTCTTTCATACTCAAAGAATTTAATTTGTCCGAAAACATAGACCTGCAATCATTGGGTGTTATGTTTTTTTTCATTTTTTATCCTCCTTCAATAAAGCTGACTTAACTTTTATATGCGTATATAGATCTTGACCTATCTTATAACTTTTGTTTTTGGTCGCCCACCTTGGTAACATTAATAATTCAATTTTAAACCTATAGTCCAAATTTTCCAAAACAGCATCTAATATAATCACAATGTTAAAAGATTCATCGATTTTTTTCAACTCACTCTCAACTAATTCTAATGGAACCGAATGATCAAAGTCATTAGTAGTTTTTAAATATGATTCTTGTAAAAAGCGTATATATTGATCTGATTTTTGATACTTTTGTGATAAAACATCAATTATTTTTAGTAAAGCAATAATCGGCCTTACCCAACGTATAAAACTGCTTCGATCAATTAAAGGATACTTTTCTTCTAAAGCAGCTACTATAGCCTTCAAATCATACGACTGTGTCATATTAACTGCTCTCGTAACATCATTTATTTCTGCAGCACTATTTTCTGACAATGCTTTCCTTAATATATCTTTTAAATACCCTTTATTTTTTATTAGTTTTTTCACATCATAGTTAAGAGTAATACGATTATCTTTAGATTTAAAAACACCAATACGTGCAAGATTACTTCGATAATGATGTTGAACAATATCTTTTCCTTTATATGTGGCTATCACCGAATCAATATCTTGATTTGACATGCCATTTCTTATATTAGATAGAATGTAATAGTACTCTTCTTCGGTAGTTGGCAAATGTGCGAACGATGACCATGCCATAATAATGCATCACTCCTTTCCTAAAATATTTTGCATTTCAAAAACTAATTTTTCTAAAAGTATGATTTTATTAGTTCTTCCACGCCTAGATAATATATCAAGATACTTTTCTCTAAAATAAATCTGAGTTTCCATATCGGGAACAATTATCTTTAATTGCAGAAGATCTTCCTTAGTTATATATTTACTGCAGGAGCCTTTTGCAAATCCCTTTAATTGCATTTGGCCATATACAGAGGCTAAAAAAAGTGTTAAATAATAAGGATCAATATCTTTAATTTCCAAGCAAAAGATGCAATCACTAGTTACAGTTTTAGGATAATGCTCGGGTACAATTGCTATTTTCCCAATACAAGCCTTTCCAACTCGCCCTATTAAAATATTTCCAGGCCTAACTATAGATTCTTTAAAATAATCCGTATTTCTTAAGACATAAACAGGAGAAACATTTGTAATATTAAGGAATTTTACATCTGTAGTATGTAAAAATCGGATACCCTTCTCCATAACCAAATCCTTTTTATTGGCAAGGGTTCTGCCTCTCTTGCAATTTTCAACATATTGGGAAAGCGGCTTAATCGGGTATGGGCATCTATGTCTAATCTTTTGAAAGTCTATTAATAATTTATGATATTCCAAATCTAATCTATTTTCTTCAAATGAAACAGTAATATTTATATGGTTTTGTAATGAATATTGGTTATCTAAATATTCTATTGCAATTTTATCTTGAATATACTCATCATCGGAGCTTTTTTTCTGCAATAATAGTAAACAGGTATCTGCATCAATTCGTTCAAAGCAATTTTCAAAAATCTTTATAACTTTATGAATAGTTGCTCTCTTTAAGATTTCTAATCTTAGTTTACTATATAAATCTAATGATAAAAAGCCATAAGGCAATATTATGCATATATAGCCACCCTCTTTTACGATTTCAATATATTTCAACAGAAACCGTATCTCTATCGGCAACACCATTTTGGACCCGTCAACACATACGGGAACTTGATCAAAATAATTAAACGGTGGATTTGCTATTGCCAAATCAAATTTATTTTTTTTCAGAATATCTTGATATTCTACCCAATTTTCAATTGTATCTCCCAAGCTATCTCCACTGAATGTGTGAATATAAGGGCTTTTAGCATGTATCTTGCCCAATAGTGTTTCATCTATATCTGCTCCCAAAAAAGATGCATTATTCCATCTCTTTTTTGCTGCTTCAAGCAATCCGCATTCTCCCATGGATAAGTCAACTACTGTGTTAACATTATCTTCTGGCACAAGCTTCACCATAAAATCGGCTAAATCAAGTGGTGTGAAATACTGTTTATATTCTTTAACTATATTCAATTCCGTATTCCACCCTCTCATTTACATATTATCGGTACTTCTTTATCATTTTAACAACATTAATTTATCTTTTTTGTTCCTCATCGATGAACAGTAGATATGTTTCTATCTCAAGAGCGTCTGCAATTTTTTGTACATTATCTAACGCAATACTTCTTTTTTCTCTTTCCACAGCACTAATATAGGTTCTATGCAGCCCTGCTTTTTCGGCAAATGCTTCTTGTGACAAACCTTTTAGAGTTCTATATTTCTTTACGTTAGAAGCAAATACTTTGATAATATCCATAAGCGCACACCACCTCATAATGAATTTTATCAAACATGAACACAATAAGTCAACATACAATAAGTCACAATCGTATTTTTCTACTACATGCTCTTGAAACTCTACACACGCAAAATCAAACGAAGAAGACGAGCCAACTGGTTTTTTATAATCAGTTGGCTCGTCTCTATTTATCATTTTCAGTTTTTCAAATCCATATTTTACGCATTTGTTGCAAAAAAGTTGTAGTATACCTTTTCCCGATTTCAGAAAACCCAGTATTCATGCGGGTTTGCTGGCATTTCTTAATCCCTCGTTTTCATAGTCGGGAACAACAGCACATCCCGGATCGCCGCAGAATTAGTTAGCAGCATAACCATACGGTCGATTCCGAAGCCGATACCGCCTGTAGGCGGCATACCGTATTCCAATGCATTCAGGAAGTCCTCGTCTATGGTATTTGCCTCTTCGTCTCCCTGGGCGCGGAGCTCCTCCTGTGCCTCAAAACGTCCTCTTTGGTCAATGGGATCGTTTAATTCCGAGAAGGCATTAGCCATCTCCCGCTTCGTAATAAACAATTCAAAGCGCTCCGTATAGTCCGGATTGGAAGGCTTTCTCTTAGCCAGGGGAGAAATTTCTACAGGATGGTCCATAATAAAAGTAGGCTGTACTAATTGCTCCTCCACATATTCCTCAAAAAACAGATTCAACATATCGCCTCTCTTATGCCTGTTTTCATAATGGATATGATGCTTGTCCGCCAACGCCTTTGCCTCCTCTTCCGTCTTGATCTCCGAAAAATCAACACCGGCATATTTTTTGACGGCCTCAAGCATGGTAAGCCGTTCAAAGGGCTTCTCCAAGTCTATTTCTACCTCATCATAGGTTATTTTAAGGGTTCCCAATACCTCCATGGCCACATGGCGGTATAAATTTTCACACAAATCCATCATACCATGATAGTCTGTATAAGCCTGATAAAGCTCCAAAAGGGTAAATTCCGGATTGTGTCTGACAGAAAGGCCCTCGTTACGGAATACTCTTCCGATTTCATATACTCTTTCCAAGCCGCCGACTATCAATCTCTTCAAATACAATTCCAGGGAAATTCTCAAATGGACATCTTCGTCCAGAGCATTAAAGTGGGTATCAAAGGGTCTGGCCGAAGCTCCCCCCGCATTGGGTACCAGAACCGGCGTCTCTACCTCCATAAAGCCTTGTCCATCCAAATACCGTCTGATGGCACCGATAATTTGCGAACGCTTAATAAAGGTATCCTTTACCTCCTGATTCATAATCAGATCCACATATCTTTGACGATAGCGGAGATCCGTATTGGTCAGTCCATGGTATTTTTCAGGCAGTATCTGCAGGCTCTTGGATAATAATATGACGGAAGAAGCATGGATGGAAATCTCTCCCATTTTTGTTCTGAATACCTCACCTTTGATGCCGGCTATATCACCAATATCCATTTTTTTAAAGGCTTTATATTCTTCCTCCCCCACTGCGTCCCTGGCCACATAAGCCTGAATCATTCCCTGCAGGTCCTGCACATTACAAAATGAAGCTTTTCCCATTACTCTCTTTGACATCATTCTTCCTGCTATGGATACCGTCTTACCCTCCAGCTCTTCAAAATGTCCTTTGATTTCCCGACTATGATGGGTGAGCTCATATTTCATGATGGTAAAGGGGTTTTTCCCTTCTTCCTTTAGTTCTGTTAATTTTGACCGGCGTACCTTCAATAGTTGATTAATATCCTGCTCCTGGCCGTTTCTTTGCTCTTCCACTACATCCACTCCCTTAGTTCGATCTTTGAATTTCTAATACTTTGTACTGCATAATTCCTGCCTGCGTTTCCACGCTTACCTCGTCTCCTACCTTGGCTCCGATTAACGCTTTGCCTACAGGAGATTCGTTGGATATTTTACCCTCAAGGCTGTTTGCTTCCATGGAGCCCACGATTTTAAACTCCATTTCTTCACTGAATTCCACATCAAATACCTTTACCTTACATCCTATATTAATCTTATCCAAATCTATCTCATCTTCAACAACGACTTCCGCATTTTTTAATATTTTTTCTATTTCTTCTATTCTTGCTTCAATATCCCTTTGCTCATCTTTTGCCGCATCATATTCTGCATTTTCAGATAAATCTCCCTGCTCTCTGGCTTCTTTAATTTTCGCAGCAACCTCTTTCCTTTTTACTACTTTTAAGTAATGGATTTCATCTTCCAGTTTTTTTAACCCAGCATAGGTTAATATGTTTTTCTTTTCCATCTTATTCTACACCCTTCCTATATTGTCATCCTTATTATTATAGCTAATGTATTTAACAATCCCTTAACAATCTCAATATTATATCGAATGGCATTGTCAATGTCAAGATTTTTAGAAAATTATTACAATGGGGCGAAATTGCTAGAAATCCAAGGTTATTCCTGCCTTCTTCAAATGAATAGGATACCTCTTCACATCCTTCGTCAGGCCCTCCATATTTCCTTTGCTTATCCATGTGGCATTTCCACATAAGACAGCCTGCAGAATACGGTTATCCACATCCTCGTCCGCCAAGGTAAATTGAAAGAAATTATAATAAGAAATATCTTTTCTTTTTGCAAGAATGGTTTTTAATTTTACCATATCAGAACATAAATCTATATAAACAGAATCTCTTTCCAGACAATAAATATTTTTCATGCATTCATCGGATAAATCTAAAATGACTTCCGTATCCGTATTTGTCTTATCTTCATTCTCCATAATAATATTTAAGGAATCCTTACTCTTTATCAAAATCAAAAGGCCGGTCTCATTATATATTTTTTCGGCAAAGCTTTCCAGTTCCTCCACTCTCTCCGTTATCACCGTTAAATAATTTAAATCGGCTATCACTGTGGAAAGCACTTCCCTCAAATCTACCGAATTGCTGTCAATCACCTTTAATTTCATTTCTTTTTCCGGTATTCTATGGATTTTTCGAATCATCCTTAAAATCTCATCCAGACATAAAAAAGGAATCATTTTACCGTCAATGAACAATGATGGATCGACATAGGCATCCAGGCTTTTTTCTACCACAATATTTTGCGTTCCTTCTCCAATAATTATTCGATTCAGCATATCGGTTATTTTTTCCTTTTTCATCTCCTTTAAGTCAGACAAGGTAAAAGGCAAGGTTATTTTCTTTCCCTCTACGTCCAGTAAATTTAACGGTTCGACCTTTAAAGGTAATTTTGAATACAACCTCCGGATACCTGTTTTATGCAGGAATGCCAACCGGTTATTTCCTCTTTTTTTCTTCTCTTCTTTTTTTGTTTCAATATAAATATATCTCGGACTGCTCACACATTTCACCAACCAACTGTCTATATCCTAATATATTTATCTTGTCTAAAGAGTATTCTATTAATTTTTAATTACCGGCAGGAAGGTATTTTTTGATTAATCAGTATCTGTAAATCACTCCAGGTCTCTATTTGATTCACACTGTTCCTTATTTTGGCTGCATAAGGATACCCTGTCATATACCATGCTATGTGCTTTCGCATTTCCCGCATGCCCAAATATTCCCCTTTGTATTTTACCATCAGCTCTGCGTGCCTTCGCATCATTTTCAAAATATCCTCCAATGCAGGCTTCTCCGGAATTTCCCCTGTCTTAAAATAATGGTCTATTTCACTGAATATCCAGGGATTTCCCCTGGCTCCCCTGCCAATGGCTATTCCGTCGCAGCCAGTTTCCTCCAATAGCTTTTTGGCAGATATGGGATCCGAAACATCTCCATTTCCAATTACGGGTATGGATACCGCTTCTTTTACTTTACGGATAATGCTCCAATCCGCCTGCCCGGCATAATATTGCTCTCTTGTTCTTGCATGTACCGTAATGGCTGCCGCTCCGCCTGCTTCTGCAATTTTGGCAATTTCTACCGCATTGATATGCATTTCATCAAAGCCCTTTCTTATCTTTACGGTAACCGGCTTCCTGATAGCCCTGACGGTTTTATTGATAATCTGTCCTGCCAGCTTCGGCTCCCTCATAAGTGCCGAGCCTTCCCTGTTATTTACAACCTTTGGAACGGGACATCCCATATTGATATCTAAAATATCAAAGGGCCTGTCTTCTATCTGCTTTGCCATTTCACTGATAATAACAGGATCCGACCCAAACAGCTGCAGGGAAACAGGTCTTTCCTTTTCCTCCGAAGCCATCAGGTCCTCCGTCTTTTTATTCTTATAATAAATGGCCTTAGCACTGATCATTTCCATACACAACAATCCGCAGCCCTGTTCCTTACAAAGCAAACGAAATGGCAGATCCGTAACTCCTGCCATTGGTGCCAGAACTAAATTATTCTCTAATTCCATATTTTTAATTTTTAACTTCATTTGGCAGTTTTTTCCCTTTGCACTTTTGATAGATTATGCGAAGCCCCTGCAGTGTCAGGGAGGGATCATAAATATCAATTGCTTTTGTTTCTTCCGCAATAATTCTTCCCAGTCCTCCCGTAGCAACGGTTTTTAGGTCCTTTAATCCGGATTCTTCTCTTACTTTGGCTATAATGTATTCCGTTTGCCCGATTTGGCCATATACGAGCCCTGCCTGCATACTGCTTATGGTTTCCTTTGCCAGAATACTGGGAGGTTTTTTGATTTCTACCTCGGGCAGCTTTGCCGAGTCCTCCCACAGGGCTTTTGCAGATATTTGTATACCGGGAGCGGTTATTCCCGCCGTAAAGGTTCCGTTCTTTGTAATCAGGTCATAGGTAGTAGCCGTTCCGAAATCCATGACAAGTACCGGTCCCCCATAAATCTCATAAGCAGCTACGGCATCCACAATACGGTCCGCTCCTATTTCTCTGGGACTTTCCGTCACTATCCTAATTCCCGTCTTTGTTCCTGGTCCCACCACAAAAGGCTTGACATGTAAGTATCTGGACAGGCCGTTAAGCAATGAATGCATAATGTTAGGCACTACGCTTGCTACCGCGATACCGCCTATATCCTTAGGGTCAATGCCCCTATTGTGTAAAAGTTCATATATGATGATACCATATTCATCTGAGGTTCTGAGTAATTTCGTTGTCATACGAAAGGTACCTATCAATTTATCTCTCTTAAAAATTCCAAAGGTTATGTTGGTATTGCCCACATCAATTACTAAAAGCATTTTTATTCCTCCGCCGACTTTTTTTGCACAGTTTTATAATAAAGGGACAAAGCGGTAAGTAATTCCTGTTTTTTTCTTATAATCTCATTAATTAATAACCCGCTGCCGATGTCATCATATAAAAGATCATTTTCTTTTGCGCGCACTTCAAATAAGACATCGCCTGTCTCGTTAAAAACAATGGTAAAAATACCCCCGGCTTCCTTTGTAAATAAGACACAGATGATACGCAGCTCATCTTTTATTGACTGAGGAAGAGCACCAAATCGGGGATTAAAATAATATTTTTTTTCATAAGCATTCGCACCGCAAAGAACACATTTTTTGTTATCACACATAACCATACAACCCCCGGACAGAAACCTCACCGGCATAAACAGCCTCTATTTGCCCATCCTTCCTTTTAACCATTAATTCCCCTTTATCATTTATTCCCTGGGCTATACCCGTGTAGGAATTTTGAGGTTTCAGAATTTGTACTTCTTTATTACAATTAATCAGATATGTGTTATAGTAC
>CAMJWQ010000147.1 GCA_946409475.1 uncultured Lachnospiraceae bacterium | reverse complement strand
ATAATGCCTATTCGGATATTGTCTATGACGGAGAGGAGGGTATTTCCTTTTTATCCATACCGGGAGCAAAAGAGACAGGCGTGGAATTTTATTCCCTCTCTAAAACCTATAATCTGACCGGGGGCAGGGTGTCCTTTTTGGTTGGTAATAAAGATATTATTAAAACCTTTAAAAAGCTGCGTTCACAAATTGATTATGGGACCTTTCTTCCGGTACAGTATGGAGCTGTCAGTGCACTTACGGGGCCTCAGGATGCGGTTCTTTATCAATGCAGGGAGTATCAAAGGAGAAGAGACACCTTATGCAGGGGCCTGGCTGAAATCGGCTGGGAAGGCGCTTACAGTAAGGGTTCCATGTTTGTATGGGCAAAGCTGCCAAAGGGGTATACAAATTCCAATGAATTTGTCCTGCAATTAATGGAGAAGGCCGGGGTCATATGCACTCCCGGAAGCAGCTTCGGATCCTTAGGTGAAGGGTATGTCCGGTTTGCTCTGGTATTGAATTGTGAAGAATTGAGAAATTGTATCGAAGCAATCAGGGAATCCCATATTATTCTTGACGAATGATAACCCAAATGGTAAAATTTATGAAGGAGATACAATATGTTGTGGGTGAACTGGGAATCATAGCACAAAATATGGTACCTCATATAATTTAATCCTATTATAAAAAGAGGAAAATACAAAAGTTTGGGAGAGAGGTAGATTGCGTGGTCAGGGTAATAAAAAAAGACGGAACAAAAGAAGATTTTAATGTACAAAAAGTGGTAGTTGCTGTTAATAAATCTGCCTATCGTGCTTTGGTCGCATTTACGGACGGGGAAATTAACTTTATATGTAATTTCGTGGAACAAAAAGTGAAGGATATGGGTATTACTGAAGTTAAGATAGCACAGATGCATAATATCGTGGAAGGGGCCTTGGAGGAAGTTAATCCGAAAGTAGCCAAGAGCTATCGGGATTATCGTAATTATAAACAGGATTTTGTACAAATGTTAGATGAGGTTTATAAAAAGAGCCAGTCTATTATGTACATTGGTGACAAAGAGAACAGTAATACGGACAGTGCACTGGTATCCACAAAAAGAAGCCTGATATTTAACCAATTAAACAAGGAATTATATCAAAAGTTTTTTATGACCACGGAGGAAATACAAGCCTGCAGGGACGGTTATCTTTATGTGCATGATATGTCGGCCAGAAGAGATACCATGAACTGCTGTTTATTTGATGTGAAAAGCGTATTGACCGGCGGCTTTGAAATGGGTAATTTATGGTATAATGAGCCTAAGACCTTAGACGTGGCATTTGATGTGATCGGAGATATTGTTTTAAGTGCGGCAAGCCAGCAATACGGAGGCTTTACCGTCCCCGGGGCGGAGCTGATTCTGGAGCCCTATGCCGAAAAATCTTATCATCATTATATCGATAAGTATATGAAAATGGGTGTTGACAGGGAAACTGCCGAATCGGAGGCCTATGCGGATGTAACAAGAGATTTTGAACAGGGCTTTCAGGGATGGGAATATAAGTTTAACACGGTTGCCAGCAGCCGGGGAGATTATCCGTTTATTACCGTAACCATCGGTACGGGGACAGGCAGATTTGCCAAACTGGCCTCTATTTGCATGTTAAATGTGAGAAGAAAAGGACAGGGCAAAAAGGAATGTAAAAAGCCCGTACTTTTTCCTAAGATTGTATTTTTATATGATGAAAAGCTCCACGGTCCGGGAGGAGAGCTGGAGGATGTATTCGAAGCGGGTATTAAATGCTCCAGTAAAACCATGTATCCCGATTGGCTAAGCTTAACAGGAAAAGGTTACATTGCCAGCATGTACAAGCAATATGGTAAAATTATCAGTCCCATGGGGTGCCGGGCCTTTTTGTCACCATGGTATGAAAAAGGGGGTATGAATCCTGCAGACGAGAAGGATGCGCCTGTTTTTGTCGGAAGATTTAACATCGGGGTAGTGAGTCTGCACTTACCGATGATTTATGCAAGAGCAAAACAGGAAAGCAGGGATTTTTACGAAGTACTTGATTATTATTTACAGTTAATCAGGCAGCTGCATATCAGAACCTATGCATATTTGGGCGAAATGAGAGCCTCAACCAATCCGCTGGCTTATTGTGAGGGCGGTTTTTACGGCGGACATTTAGGAATTCATGATAAGATCAAGCCTTTATTAAAGACAGCAACCGCATCCTTTGGCATAACGGCACTAAATGAGCTGCAGCAATTTCACAACCAAAAATCCATAGCGGAAGACGGGGAGTTTGCTCTTGAGGTCTTAGAATATATTAATAAGAAAATCAACCGGTTTAAAGAAGAAGATCATAACCTTTATGCCATATATGCGACTCCGGCAGAAAATTTATGTGGATTACAGGTGAAGCAGTTCCGTAAAAAATATGGAATTGTAGAGAATGTGTCGGACAGGGAATACGTAAGCAACGGTTTTCATTGTCATGTGACGGAAAATATCACACCCATAGAAAAACAGGATTTGGAATACCGTTTCTGGGAATTATCAAACGGCGGAAAAATTCAATATGTAAAATATCCCATAGATTATAATCTGGAAGCCATCAAGACCTTAGTCCGGCGTGCTATGAAAATGGGATTTTATGAAGGGGTCAATATGTCTCTGGCCTATTGTGATGACTGCGGGCATCAGGAATTGGAAATGGACGTATGTCCGAAATGTGGCAGCAAAAATTTAACAAAGATTGATCGTATGAATGGGTATCTGTCCTATTCCAGAGT
This sequence comes from uncultured Lachnospiraceae bacterium, assembly GCA_946409475.1. Taxonomy (GTDB): domain Bacteria; phylum Bacillota; class Clostridia; order Lachnospirales; family Lachnospiraceae; genus CAMJWQ01. The sequence goes on along the minus strand of CAMJWQ010000147.1, from coordinate 5,478 downwards.
AAAAGGGGATACCAGGCTTAACGATGCAAAGATGGCGGAGATAGCAGAAAGGAAGAGTATGTAAATGCGCTACCACAATATTACGAAGGATGACATGCTAAACGGCGATGGCCTGAGAGTGGTGTTATGGGTAGCCGGATGCTCGCATTGCTGTAAGGACTGCCATAATCCTGTAACCTGGGATCCCAACGGAGGACTGCCTTTTGACCGGGCTGCAAAGGAAGAATTGTTTACGGAATTATCGAAGGATTATATTGCCGGCATTACCTTTAGCGGAGGGGATCCTTTGTATTCCGGCAACCGGTTTGAGATAAAGGATTTAGCTAAAGAAATAAGAGAAAAATTTCCTGATAAAACCATATGGCTCTATACAGGTTCTGCATGGGAACAGATTAGTCATTATCCCATTATGAAATATCTGGATGTTTTAGTGGACGGGGAATTTGAATGTGATAAAAAGGATTCAAAACTCTTATGGAAGGGCAGTAAAAATCAAAGAGTCATCAATGTTCAAAAATCACTGAAAAGTGACGATATCGTACTGTACTGTGAGGATTATAAGAATTAGGAACAGGAGAGAAAGCATGCAAAGAATTGCCAAATTTCATAAAGTCAGCGAAGAGCAATTTACAAAGGATATGAAGGATGAGTTTCCGCAAATGGCAATAGAGGAAATTAAGAAGGTGTATCAGGATGTTAAGCTGCCCAAAAGAGCTACAAAGGGCTCGGCAGGCTATGATTTTTATGCGCCCTTTTCCATCAGCCTGAAGCCCGGTGAGACAATAAAAGTGCCGACGGGAATACGGGTGGAAATGGAGAACGGCTGGGTATTAAAATGTTATCCCAGAAGCGGCTTGGGGTTTAAATACCGGCTGCAATTAAATAACACGGTGGGAATCATTGACAGTGATTATTTTTATTCTGATAATGAGGGACATATGTTTTCCAAGATAACGAATGATTCAAGGGAAGATAAGATGGTAATCATTGAAAAAGGGTCCGGGTTTATGCAGGGGATTTTTGTGGAATACGGAATAACCGTTGACGATGATGCGGCTTCGGTTCGAAACGGTGGGTTTGGCAGCACAACGAAATAGAAAAATGACTGTAAATTATAGGATACTGCTTTGATGATAAATAGAAATGTTTACTATATATAAAATCAGGAGGTTACATGAATGAAAGAATATGTCATCACAACAGATACGACGGCAGATTTACCGGACCAATTTATAAAGGAGCATCATGTGGGGATTTTATCCTTACCTTATATATTGGAAGGTGTTAATTATACCTATGAAAATGAATTATCCTATACGGAATTTTATAAAAAAATGAGGGAGGGTTCCATGCCTACTACCTCTCAGATAAATCCGGAGGAGGCAAGAGAAGCCTTTTTAAGATACCTGGAGGAAGGAAAGGATATTCTGCATATCGCCTTTTCCTCCGGATTGAGCGGGAGCTGCAGCAGTACCAAAATAGCCGCACAGGAATTGATGGAGGAAAGAGACTGCAATATTAAAGTGATTGATTCCTTAAGTGCTTCCATGGGAGAGGGACTTCTTGTCTACAAGGCGGTACAGTTAAAGGAGCGGGGAAGGTCAATGGAGGAAGTGGCAGATTGGCTTGAAGCCCATATCTTAAATATGGTGCATTTGTTTACGGTAGATGATTTGTTTCATTTATACAGAGGCGGAAGAGTCTCCAAAACGACAGCCATTATCGGCTCTATGGTCAATGTGAAACCGGTATTGCATGTGGATGATGAGGGGCATCTGATTCCCATTGGTAAGGTAAGAGGCAGAAAGAAATCTCTCACCAGTTTAGTGGATTATATGGCCAGGAAGACAGGAAGCTTCAAGGGGGAAAATGATATCATATTCATCAGTCATGGTGACTGCCTGGAGGATGCGGTTTTTGTCAGTGAATTGGTAAAAGAAAAACTGGGAATCGGCAATGTCCTGATTAACCATATCGGACCCACTATAGGAGCGCATTCCGGTCCGGGTACCGTTGCTTTGTTTTTTTTAGGAGAGGAACGATAGTAAGTAAAACAGATTGGAGCTATACATGAACGTATTATTTTTTTTAACACCGAAAAGTGAGGTTGCTTATGTGTATAATGATTATTCTCTCAGACAGACCTTAGAGAAAATGGAAGCGCATAAATATGCTTCTATTCCGATTATCAATCGGAAAGGGGAATACAAAGGAACCATTACGGAAGGTGATATATTATGGTTTTTAAAAAATGAATTTTCCATTGATTTAAAAAAAGCAGAAGAAGTATCTATTACTAAAATAAAAAGAAGGATGGATAATAAGCCGGTAGATACGAATGCCAATATAGAAGACCTGGTCTCTAAGGCGCTTAACCAAAATTTTGTACCGGTCATTGATGATGAAGCTGTGTTTATCGGAATTGTAACAAGAAAAGATATTTTACAATACTGTTATAACTGTGCAAATGGCATGAAAAATTAATGATTATAGTATAGCCTCCTTTTTGACTGTATATAATACATATAAATATTGCAATTAGGAGTGATTAAAAATGGAAGAAAAATATCCATATCCATTAGTTCCCTTACCATATGCATATGATGCACTGGAGCCTCATATTGATTTGGAAACCTTACATTTCCATCATGATAAGCACTTAAAAACATATGTAGAAAATTTAAATAAAGCAATTGAACCTTATCCGGATTTGCATAATAAAACCTTATTATCATTATTATTGAATTTGGATAAGGTTCCGGATGAAATAAAAACTCCCGTTAAAAATAACGGAGGCGGTGTATATAATCATCAATTGTATTTTGAAAGTATGAACCCCAGCGGGAAAAAGGAACCGGGTGGTGCGTTCCTGGGCAGGGTGAATCATAAATTCGGAAATGTCGACAATTTAAAAGCGGAATTAAAAAGCAAGGGACTTTCCCAATTCGGCTCCGGATATGCATGGCTGGTGGCAACTCAGGATGATGAGTTAATGGTGGTAAATTTACCGAATCAGGAGACCCCGCTTCCCTTAAATTTAAAACCATTGTTATTAGTGGACGTATGGGAGCATGCTTATTATTTAAAATACCAGAACAGGAGAGCAGGATATCTGGACAATTGGATGTCTTTGATAAATTGGCAGGTAGTGGAAGACAGATATTACAGTAATGAAATCAGATGATCATGAGGTATATGAAGCGGGGCATAAAAAAATTAATGAACAGCCTGTTAGTGAAACAGGCTGTTCATTAATTTTTTTATGCTCTTTTTCTTTTTGTCCGATATTCCGTCATCTTTTTTATAAAATCCGTCTATAAAAAGAATACTGTCTCCCTCTTTGGATTCCAAAGGCAATTTATAACGTGGAATTTGAATCAGAGATTTATCTTCCTGTTCACAAAAGGCATATACATTCTCAAAATGATGAATTATTAATCTAGTCATAAAAACGCTCCTTTATTACAAATCCCGTCTTTATATACTATTATACTACAATATATGGTGTTTGTATATTATACATTTATGGTATTTTGTAATAAATCTTTTTCTTGTCTTATTAATTCTTATTCTTTAGTTCACAAAAAAAACACAACTTTTTAAAAAAGTTTTCACATAATTTTTATAAACTACAAAAAGATGAGCAGCAGAAACAGACGATAGATAACTGCTGTTATTAAGGAGGGAATATTTTGATTAAAGTGGAAAATCTAGTAAAAAAATACGGAGATCATATTGCTGTTGATCACTTGTCCTTTCAAGTGGAACAAGGGCAGATCTACGGTTTTTTAGGTCCTAACGGTGCGGGTAAATCTACTACCATGAATATCATAACCGGTTATATTGCGGCGACCAGCGGTGAGGTTACCATAGACGGATTTGATATTTTCAAGGAACCGGAAGCGGCAAAAAAATGTATTGGTTACCTGCCCGAATTGCCTCCTCTTTATTTTGATATGACAGTCTGGGAATATTTAATTTTTGTGGCGGAGCTGAAGGGGATTTCCAAAAACAAACGAATACAGCAAATAACGGATGTTATGTTAAAAACTCAAGTCGATGATGTAAAGGACAGATTAATAAAAAATTTATCCAAAGGTTACAGGCAAAGAGTCGGTTTCGCCCAGGCCATACTGGGAAATCCGAAAGTGATAATTTTGGATGAGCCAACTGTTGGCCTGGATCCGAAGCAAATAATTGAAATACGGGATCTGATAAAAAAATTAAGTAATAATCACACGGTGATCTTAAGCTCTCATATACTACCGGAAGTCAGTGCTTTATGTGATACGGTTATGATTATCGATCATGGCAAATTAGTTGCCTGCGACACGCCCGAGCAGTTGAGTAAACTAATGTCAGGCGCTAATGTATTGGATTTATCCGTAAAAGGAAGTAAGGAAGATATCTGTAAGGTTATTGACAGCCTGCCGGATATAACCGGGTACGAATTAAAAGAGAGGGATGGATCCGATTATTATGACATTATAATTAAGACAGAAGATAAGATTGATATCAGGGAAGATATTTTCTACGCGTTTGCAGACAGGAGAATGCCCATCATAAAAATGCAGTTTGAAACAAAATCATTGGAGGATGTTTTTTTGGAGCTGACCAATGATGAAAATAAAAAAGAAGCTCTTAATGAAGGCGGGGAGGCAGAAGAATGAAAGCAATTTTAAAAAGAGAGATTAAAGCATATTTAAACGGTGTGATCGGATGGCTTTTTATTGCCGTTATTATTGCCTTCGTTGGGATATATTTTACGGCCTATAATTTAAGTGCGGGATATCCATACTTCAGTTACACCCTGACGGCGGTTTCCTTCGTTTTTTTAATTATAACGCCTATTCTTACCATGCGGATTATGGCAGAAGAACGAAAGCAAAAGACCGACCAATTATTATTAACGGCACCCGTTTCTGTTAAAAATATTGTTTTGGGGAAATTTTTGGCCATGTTAATCATATTTTTCATACCCCTGCTTTTATTTAGTTTTTATCCTTTATTGTTACTAAGCTTTGGAGAGGTGCCTTTGGCAGAGTGCTATGCAGCCATTTTAGGCTTTTTTTTATACGGAGCCGCCAATATTGCCATAGGTCTTTTTATATCTTCCATAACGGAGAGTCAGGTTATAGCAGCCGTTTTAACCTTTGTGGTGTTATTTATCGGATATATGATGACAGGTATCTGTAACCTGATTTCTCAATCCGGCAACTTCATTACAAAGATTTTATCCGGTTTTGATATGGCAACCCAATTCCGCAATCTGACCATAGGAGTTTTGGATATCAGATCTATTGTATATTTCCTAACTGTTATCGGATTTTGCCTGTTTTTAACATATCAATCAATCCAAAAAAGAAGATGGAGTTAGGAGGCAGATTTATGTTTAAGATGAAAAATAAAAAGGTTGAAGCGGGCAAACAAGAAAAAAGAAAAGAAAAAAAGAAATTTGATTTTAATACAATAAAAAAG
>CAMJWQ010000146.1 GCA_946409475.1 uncultured Lachnospiraceae bacterium | reverse complement strand
AGGAAAAAGAAACACTTAAGAAATTAGAAAATAAAAAAATGTACTATGAGGAAGAATTAAAAAAAACATTATCTGACAATTTGGAATTATCAGAAATACGCAATGGAAAAAATTACATGTTATGTATGGACGGTCTTGTTAAGCAGCAGGAGGAACAGGTCATCAGGTTTCAAAACAACATGGAGAAGGAACGGCAAAGGCTCACTGCTTATAATATGGAAAGAAAAAAGCATGAGAGATTGAAGGAGAAAGCCTTTGAAGTATATAAGACCGAAGAAATCCGGACAGAAATGAAAGAAATAGATGAAATTATTAACTTCAAGAATGACAGAAATTAGGTGATGAAGATGGCAGAAGAGATCATGGAAGAAGCTAAGGGAAAAAAGAAAAAACTGAGCCGTAAGGAAAAAAAGCAATTAAAGAAGATGGCTCAAAAAGATGACAACCTGACGGAAGAAGAATCCGGTATTTCTGTTTTCTTTGTGACTCTGGCTATTATATTAATTTGGTTATTGATTATCGGCTTATTAATTAAATTGGATGTCGGAGGATTTGGTTCTTCTATCTTAAGACCTATTATAAAGGATATACCGGTTGTTAATCTCATTTTACCCGGAGAAAAATCGGAAACCCAGGAAGCGGAAGAAGGCAGTCCCTACAAGACAGTAGATGATGCCATTGAACAGATTAAGCTTCTGGAGCTTCAGTTAGAGGAAGCCCAAAAGGCAAATACGGAAAAGGATTCTACTATTGAAGATTTGAATAAGCAAATCGGGAGATTACAGGAATTTGAAGATAACCAGGTAGAGTTTGAAAAGAAAAAGACACAATTTTATGAAGATGTGGTGTTCGCGGATAATGCACCGGATATTAGTGAATACAAGGAGTATTATGAATCCATTGATCCGGAAAACGCCGAATACATTTACAGGCAGGTTGTTCAAAAAATAAACAGTACTGAGGAATTAGAGGAATATGCAAAGACCTATGCATCAATGAAGCCTTCCCAGGCGGCAGGTATTTTTGAAACAATGACAGATGATTTAAGCTTAGTGTCTAAGATTTTAAATCAATTAAACACGGAGCAGCGGGGTGAGATTCTGGGTGCCATGGATCCGGAGATTGCGGCTAAATTAACCAAACTATTGGAACCATGAGCTTTAGAATAAAATTTAAAAGAAAGGAGGAAAGAAATGACGGGTTCGCTTATAATGAATATTTCTAATTTTTCATCAAATGGAAAAACCGGCAATGCTTCTTATGTAAGGGACAAAAGCAGTAATTTTCATAAAATAATGAAGGAAGCTTCTTGTCAAGCTCAAATTGAAACGGATCCTGCGGAAAATATAACGGATTCGGTTAGAGAAAGGGAGTCCTATCCTAAGGATGCAGCCGGTTTTACGGAGAATGTCCACGATACCGTTGAGGAAGTATATCCGGATGAACAATTACAAGCCATTGAGGATTCCATTAAAGATGTTTTGCTTAATAAGCTGAATATTTCGGAAGAGGAATTAACCGCATCCATGGAAATACTGGGACTGAATTATCTGGATTTTTTAAATCCTAAGGTACTGGTTGATTTTATCTCTCAAAATTATCAGATATCTGATTCGTTAGAACTGGTTACGAATCAGGAAATTTATCAAAATTTAAAAAGCATTATGGAAGCTATGAAAGAAATTGCAGCCGATAACAATGTGAATTTGAATTTATTGGAACCGGTTCAAACAGAGATTATAACAGCGGAAGATAGTAATTACGCGGTAAATCAGGAAGGCTTACGGCAATGGAATCAGGAACCGGATACACAAACGGATTCGCAGACATTTAAAAGCATTTCTGCTGAGGATAGCTCAGGCAAAGCTGCCGATCCTATTTCAAACCAGACAAATTTGACTACTGAAACAGATGCTGTAAACAGCTTAGGCAGTAACGGTGAAGGCGATACAAATGATAACTTGTATAATAGCCGGGAAGATTCCGATATTCAGCAGTATGATCCCAAATTACATAAGGGGCTGGTATTGGAAGAAATTCATGAGAGTGCGGAAGAAAAATCCGATAGCGGTAAAATAACGCTGCCGAACAATAGGGAAGCTAAAGCGGATAATCTGACGGCAATTCAAAACCTGCAGGCCGGAACATCCGAAAAAACATATGAGATTCCTGTGGAAAATGTAAACTTTGAATTACCTGATACCAATTACATTGCGAATCAATTGATTGAAAAAATCAAAATTTCGGTTACGCCTGATGTCAAACAATTGGAAATGCAGCTGCAGCCGGAAAGCTTAGGGAAAATTCATCTGCAGCTGGTAGCAAAGGATGGGATGATAACGGCTCATATCGTGACGCAAAATGAAGTGGTAAAGGAAGCTGTCGAAAGTCAGTTAAATCAATTAAAGGAACAATTTGCACAGCAGAATATCCAGGTAAAAGCAGTTGATGTATCTGTCGGCAGCCAGGGTTTTGAAGAAAATCTATGGCAGGGAGGTCAGGAAGACCAGAATAGTCAAAATAACAGCACGAAAAACAGACGTCACATACAATTGAATCTGCTGGATGATCAAGAAATTGATTTTTCTGAGGATGAATTATTAGAGGCAGAAATAATGAAACAAAATGGAACAAGCATTAGTTTTACAGCTTAAAGGAGGTTAGTTATGAGTTTAGTTGCATCCGTTGTAGACGGTGTCGTACAGCAGTCTACATCATCAAGTTCAAGCAGCAGTACAAGTAGTGGGAGTTCGCTGGATAAAGATGCATTCCTGCAATTGTTGGTAGCACAGATGAAATATCAAGACCCCTTAGAACCCACTTCCAATACGGAATACATATCACAGTTTGCACAATTTTCACAGTTAGAGCAGATGCAGAACATGACAAGTACCATGGCAATTCAGCATGCAACGGGCCTGACCGGAAAGTATGTCCGGGTTGCCGTTACTTCCACAACCGGAGATACGAATTACGTTATCGGTAAAGTGGATTATGTATCTATACAAAACGGAGTAGCTTATTTATCCATTAATGATACTTTATATCCTGCTGAGAATTTAGACTTAGTCATTGATGAAGCTTATCTGGATGACGACAGCACTGATGATACGTCGGAAACCGATGAAACCGATGGCACATCAGGAACTGACGGGACAGATGAAACTGATGAAACCGATGAAACTTCAGGAACCAATGAAACTTCAGGAACCGATGAAACTTCAGGAAACGATGAAAGTGATGATTCTTCGGGAACAGATGATTCTGCCGATGATACAATAGCTTAAAGATACATCTGCATTTGACGGTTATATTATTTCAGTGTAAAACGTAAGCAGGGCAGTATCAATTTAAGCAGGAAAGGAGACCTGCTTTGGATATTCAAAACAAAGCTTTTTTATCCATTGAGCATGTGACGGACCAATACCTGAAGCCCCAAAACAGCCCGTCAGTTAAGGCAGGGAACGCTAAGGGATTCCAGCAATATTTACTTGATGAACAAAATGCGCTGGAAAATGTAAATTCCGACTTGAAATTTTCGAAGCATACTTGTTTGCGCTTGGCGGAAAGGAATATTGCTCTGACCGAACAGCAGGTGAAAAGACTGCAGCAGGGGGCTGCCAAAGCAAGTGAAAAAGGAATTAAGGAGTCTTTGGTTTTAGTGGATCAAATAGCATTTATTGTTAATGTAAAAAGTAATACGGTTATCACAGCAATGGATCAAACAAAAGAATCAGAAACGATTGTCACAAATATAGACGGCGCAGTTATCGTATAGCCGGACCTTATGGAAGCTATTTGTTCCCGAATGACAGACGGAACAAAACCGCGCAGCCTTAAACATACCAGGAGGTAAATGAATTATGATGAGATCAATGTATTCCGGTGTATCGGGATTAAAAACACATCAGACAAAAATGGATGTTATCGGTAATAATATTGCCAATGTTAATACGGTGGGATTTAAGTCCAGCTCCGTTACTTTTCAGGATATTATGTACCAGACCACTAAAAGGGCTTCCGGAGCCAATGCTTTGACCGGTACCGGTGGCGTTAATGCAACCCAGATAGGTCTTGGCGTTACCACAGGGGCAATTACAACCAATATCTCTACAGAGGGAGCATCCCAGACAACGGGAAACCCTTTCGATATTAAAATCAGCGGCGACAGCTTTTTTATTGTAAATGATGGGGTATCCAATTATTTTACAAGATCAGGTGCTTTTTATGTCGATGGCTCCGGCAATCTGGCCATGACCTCAACAGGTTACAATGTTATGGGATGGAAGGTAGAAAACGGAGAGATTAAACAGGATACGGTTTCATCTCTTAAGATTATGGCTCCGGAAAATCTTACATCCGCACCGGAAGCCACGGAGGCAGCCCAGATAACGGGTATTTTAGATAAATTCAGTACGGACCTGTCGGCAACAGGCTCCGGAAAAGTAATCAATTTAACTTTTTATGACAAGCTTGGTTACAGCTATACGGCAAAGTTTACCATTACGGATCCCGATCCGGACGTGGACGACGGAGCTTTTGAGGTAACACTTACGGATATTTTGGATTCGAATGGCGATTCCATTGTAACGGCGGCAAACAGCGGAGAATTTACTTTTGACGGTGTCGGAATCGGGTCTACGACCACCCTTCAGTATGATACCACAGACGGTTCTTTTACTTCTGTGGGATCGGGAGCAGGGGATGCCGTGACCTTAAGCTTTGGTACCCTTGGCAATTTCAGTGATATTTCCATTGATTTTTCCGGATCCAAAAGCGTGAATAATGAAGCGACCAATACCATAGGAGCAACAGCCGGAGATGCGGATGGCAATTATGCCGGAAAAACCCTGGGTAAAATGACAGGTATTACCATACAGCCAAACGGTACGATATATGGTGTTTACAGTAACGGAAGTCCCAAACTACTTGGGCAGATCGCCGTTGCCGAATTTTCCAATGCTTCCGGTCTGGAAAAGATGGGAGAAAATATTTATGCGGCAACCTTAAATTCGGGCGCCTTTGACGGTATTGGTATTGATATCAGTGCAAACGGAGGCAGCATGGAAACAGGGGCCTTAGAAATGTCCAATGTAGATTTGTCGGCGGAATTTACGGAAATGATAACGACCCAAAGAGGATTCCAGGCAAACAGCCGTATTATAACGACATCCGATACCTTATTGGAGGAGCTTGTTAACTTAAAACGATAATATAGTATAGATTTATCGTACGGGAAGTAAGTAATTAAGCTCCTGTGCGATAAATCGCTACAGGCAGGCTCAGCTTTAAATTTAATAATTGTACTTGTAAATTAAGTATGGTTTTCATATAGAGAAACAAATAAGCTTCTTTGGAGGAAATTATGATTGAAGTTACGAAGTTGAATAATGAAAAAATTACTATTAATTCCGATCTGATAGAGACCATTGAGGAAACACCGGATACTGTCATTTCCTTTACAACAGGCAAGAAGATTATTGTAAAAGAAAGTAGACAACAGGTGAGAAATCTTGTAATATCTTATAAAAGACAACTTTATGTCAATTAGGCAGGTGAAGAGATGGACATTGCATCAATTATCGGATTGGTAGCTTGTATTGTTTTAATATTTTTTGGAATTATTACCGGTGACCAGGGTACTTCCGCAATCATGAATTTTGTTGACTATAAGTCAGTTATCATTACAATCGGCGGTACATTTTCATGTGTGCTGGCTTCCTATAATATAAAAGATTTTTTGAGTGGATTGAAAAGCTTTTTATTAATTTTAAAGAATCCGTCTGGAAAAGATGAAGAAATAATAAGAAAGATTATCGAATTATCCACGGTGGCGAGAAAAGAAGGCTTATTGGCACTTGAGGAAGCTGCCAATGAATTGGATGATCCGTTTTTAAAAAAGGGAATTATTTTGGTAGTAGACGGAACGGAAGCAACCTTTATCCGAGATATACTGGAAACGGAAATATCCTGTGTGGTAAGCAGACATCAAAAATGTATTTCTTTTTGGGAGAGTGTAGCTGCCATGGGTCCTGCCTGGGGTATGATTGGTACATTGATTGGCCTTATCAATATGTTGAAAAAGCTGGACGATCCTTCTTCCATTGGTCCCAATATGGCAACAGCCTTAATTACCACTCTATATGGCTCCATGCTTGCTAACTGGATTGCCACACCTATTGCAACAAAGCTGAAGACAAATAATGACACGGAAGTGCAGTCTATGATGGTCATGCTGGAGGGAATATTATCCATACAGGCCGGCGAAAATCCACGAATTATTGAAGAAAAACTAAAATCATTTTTATCCCCTGTAGACCGCGATAACTTTGCGGGCGGCAATGGAGGTAATGCTGATGAGTAATCGAAAACTTGGCCGTGAGGAAAAGAGGTCGGGCTCGGCAGGATGGTTGGCAACTTTTGGTGACCTAATGAATTTATTGCTGTGTTTCTTTGTTTTATTATTTTCCATGTCCAATATCGATAAAGAAAAATTTGAATTGGTAGCGGCATCCTTAGCAAGCAGTATTAATTTTATGCCTGCGGGTTCCACCTCCATCGGTGAGGGCTTGCTGATATCAAGCGGAATCAGCCAATTAAATGAATTGGATGAGTACATAAGCAGTATGGGAAAGGAAGCCACGGAAGAACAAAAGGAAATGATGGAAGAATTAGAGACGGAGCAGCTTAAGGAATCTGAGAAACTTTCGGAAGAAATAGATAATCTGGTTGCTTCCAATCAACTGGATTCCTTTGTGGAAGTTAATTTTACATCTCATTATGTGATGTTAACATTAAGCGGCTCCCTGTTATTTGATTCAGGAAGTGCGGATTTAAAGCCGGATTCCTTACCGGTATTGCAGAAAATAGGTCTTATCTTGGAAAAGTACAGTAATTGCACCATTGAAATAGAGGGACACACGGATTCAGTACCAATCAGCAATGCAAAATTCAAGAATAATGATGAACTATCAAGTTTTCGAGCCTTATCGGTTTTTGATTATTTTATTGCGAACACTCTTTTGGATCCTGCTACTTTAAAGCATTCGGGGAGAGGAGAATATGTTCCCATAGCCGACAATTCTGTTCCTGAGGGTAGGGCCAAGAACAGAAGAGTGGAAATTAAAATATATCATACCTTAGGTCTGTACTAGAAGGGAAGAAAGATATGAAGAAAAACCTGTTAACCGTTTTTATATTGGCACTGGTATTGTGTAATTTTATTTTAACTGCAATATTGGTTTTCAGCATCGTGCCTACTATGAATAAATCCAATAAGCTCATAACTAAGATATGCAATCTGGTAGACTTGGAATTAACGGATGCTGATGTCACTGCCGGTTCCGGTGATGTGGCAATAGAAAATATCGAAGTATATGATATTGAGGATCAGATGACCATTAATCTGAAAAAAGGAGAGGACGGTAAAGATCATTTTGCATTATTATCGGTTTCCTTATCCTTAAATTCCAAGGATGACGATTATAAAACTTATAATGCCGATACTTTGGCGGAAAAAGAAAGTCTGATCAAAAGTGAAATTATCAGTGTAGTCTCCGGTTATACAATAGAGGAGGTAAAAGACAATACTGCAGTGTTACAAGATGATTTGTTAAAACATCTTCAAACAATGTTTGACTCGAAAGTAATTACTAAGGTGGCATTTAGGGATGCTGTTTTCCAATAATTATGTATGCCGCTTGGAGGTGAAATAACATGGGCGAGGTTTTATCGCAAAATGAAATAGATAATTTATTACAGGCTTTAACAAGCGGAGAACTGGATGTTGAAGAAATAAAGGAATCGGATAATAAGCAGATTAAGAGTTATGATTTCGCAAGACCAGCCAAATTTTCGAAAGAACATCTTCGCACTCTTGAAATCATTTTTGAGCATTATGTAAGATTATTATCAACGAATTTATCCGTTTATTTACGTAAGAATATCCAGGTCAGTGTGATTAGCGCAGAGGCTTTAACGTTTTCGGAGTTTTCCAATTCTCTTTCGAATCCGGTATTGCTTGGAATAGTAAATTTTGAGCCCCTTGTCGGAAATATCCTTGTTGAAATAGCTCCGAATTTAGGATTTGATATGATTGACAGGATGTTGGGAGGACAGGGAAATACAAATTTAAAGGTCAGGGATTTTTCGGAAATTGAGCTGTCTATCATGGAAAGAGTTTTTACAGTCTGTATTAATTTATTAAAAGAACCATGGAAAAATGTGGTTTTCTTAAAACCAAAACTTGAAAGAATTGAGACGAATACCCAGTTCACGCAGATAATTTCACCGACAGAAATGA
>CAMJWQ010000145.1 GCA_946409475.1 uncultured Lachnospiraceae bacterium | reverse complement strand
TTTCATCTTTTCAATTCCTTCTTCACTATTCACAACTAAAATTCTTTGCGGCTGACGATTTCCTGCAGTAGGAGCTACCCTTCCGGCTTCCAGAATTTTATTCAATTTCTCCTCCTCAACCGGCTGATTCTTATACTTTCTTACCGAATATCTCTTTCTAAAAATATCTTCATAATCCATAATACTTCCTCCGTATTGACTTTTTATTTTACAAAATAATGATACAATACTAGAATATAAAATATAAGTACGCACTTTTTTGTGCCTTAATAAATGAAAGGAATATTCATGAAAAAACAGACAAATGATATGGAACCCTATTATTATGAAAAATGTCCGGTAATCAGGGCTTTAGAAATCTTAGGTGGAAAATGGCGGCTGGCTATCATATGGGAACTTTCCCGCTATGAAAGTATGCGCTACAATGAGCTTAAACGCCATTTGTGCGGAATTACCAATATAATGTTAACACGCTCCCTTCAGGCACTTGAACAGCATGAATTAATTATCAGAAAAGATTTTTGTCAAATTCCTCCCCATGTAGAATACTCTATTACTGAAAGATGTAAATCTCTTCTTCCTGCATTAGAAATAATCAATGAATGGGGAAAAACCGAAACCGCGAAAATTTGCTTTTGACATGGAGCTCCTCGTCAGGCTTGTATCATACATGTTCTCTCTCCGCCAGATTGAGCTGCCGGATTACTGTTTCAAAAAGCGTTTTCCCCTCAGGCGGCATAACTGCCATCAACTCCTGTACGGAACCGTCCATAACAAAATTCAGCATCGGATTTTCTGTCATGCCCGGCGCAAAATCATTGAACATTTTAATTGCGAGAGGGTTGTCGAAAATTTCCCGAACCGTACTTTCCATGGAATAGCGCTCTGCCTCCAGCCGCATAGAGGTCGGATATTCGAAATGATATTGTCCCGAGCCCAGCCGCACCGTTTCATTCTTTTCCAGCAAAACCACCGTAGAGACGGTATTGGCGGGAATTTCCACATCCATTGCAAAAATGCCGTTTTCACACTTCCACTCGGAACGCAGAAGACCGTATGGGGTTTCAAGTGACGCCCTGACCCAGGTAATCCCTTCGATGGGCATCGGCCGTATCAGTGATTCCTCATATCCCGGTTTGGCGGACTGGATACCGGCAAGCCTTGTATACATCCAGTCGCCGATGGATCCATAAGCATAGTGATTAAAGGAATTCATGCCGGTTTCATCAAAGGTGCCATCCTTCTTTATGGAATCCCAGCGTTCCCATATGGTGGTGGCTCCTTTATCCACAGCATACAGCCAGGAGGGGAAATCGTGTTTTAACAGTATTTTCCCCGCAAGCTCATGCTTTCCGTTTTCGGTAAGCGTATGGCAGAGATACTGTGTGCCCACAAAGCCGGTGGTCAAATGATTATTATGCTTTTCAATATTTTCCGTTAATGCCGTCAGAACCCGCTTGCGGTGCTCCGGCTCAATGAGATTGAAATGCAGTGCCAGCACACAGGCCGTCTGCGTTTCACTGACCAGCCTTCCTCCCGCAGTCACATATTCTTTTTGGAATGCCTGAACGATCTTATGGTACAGCTCGCGGTATTCTTGCGCTTCCTTCTCATATTCCAACAGTTCTGCCGTCTTGTACAGGATTTCTGTCGAGTAGGCATAAAATGCCGTAGCAATAAAATAAATATCTGTTGCGCCGACCCGGCTGGGGCCTTCCTCTTTGTCCAGGGCCAGCCAGTCTCCATACTGATATCCTGTCTGCCAGAGGTTTTTCTCCCCGGCCTTTGAACGGATATACTCCACCCAGCTCCTCATGCTGGAGTACTGCTCCCGCAGCACGCCGGTATCCCCATAAGCAAGGTACATTGTCCACGGAACAATCGTTGCCGCATCCGCCCAGGCCGCCGCCCCATCGGAAATGCCCAGAATATTGGGAATTGTATTGGGCACACCGAATTCCGCTGTCTGTTCCGATGCCAGATCCCGCAGCCATTTGCCGAAAAAGAGCGCCACATTCATATTATAAGCTGCTGTGGAAGCAAACACCTGTGCATCGCCCGTCCATCCAAGCCTTTCGTCGCGCTGGGGGCAGTCGGTCGGAATATCGAGAAAATTTCCCTTCTGCCCCCACTGAATATTCCTCTGCAGCTGGGTAATCCCCGGGTGAGAGCAGCAAAAGGAGCCCGTCACCTCCATATCCGTATGCAGGACACAGGCGGTAAAGGCGCCTTTGTCCGGCAGCCCCTCCAGCCCTTCAACCTTCAGATAACGGAATCCATGGAAGGTAAAGGATGGCAGGAATACGTCCTCGCCGCCGCTGCAGATAAAAACATCCGTCGCTTTGGCCGTGCGCAGGTTCGCCGTATAGAAATTGCCGTCTTTATCAAGAACCTCCGCATGCTGAAGGATAATCTTTGTTCCGCGCGGACAACGCACCCGCGCTTCCACAAAGCCCACCAAATTTTGCCCAAAATCCAGCACCACTTCTCCGTTTGGGGTGATAAAAACCTCCCTGGCCTGCACGCGGCCGGTAATTCTGACCGGCTCGCTTTCCTGCGCCACCAGCATATCCTTTCCATGCAAAAGAATGACGGCCCTGCGTTTCTCCTGCGGACTCAAAGTGTAATCAATGGTTTCTCCGTGGTAAAGCTCACTGCGGCGGCAAAAGCCGGTGGTATATGCCCAGCTTTCGTCAGTCGGAATCGTGAGACGGCTGCCGTCTTCCAGTTCAATTTCCGTTAAAGCCAGCAGTGCCACGAGGTCCCCGTAAAATTTATCCCGGTTTTCAAAACCCAGCACGCCTCTGTACCAGCCTTTTCCCACGGTAAAGGAAATCTCATTTTTTCCCTCTGCCAGCAGCCCGCCGATGTCATAGGTTTGGTACTGTATACGCTTGCGGTAATTAGTCCAGCCCGGCGCCAAAAATGCATCTCCCACTCTGCGGCCGTTGACGGCAGCCTCATATACGCCAAGCGCTGTGGCGTACAGCCGGGCGCGTTTTACCCCTTGCGAGAGCTTAAAGGTCTTGGTAAATACCGGAGAGGCTTCTTCCTTCCCGTCATATTCATGAGTAATCCAGCATGCTCTAAAATTTTCGCCGTTCATTAAGCCTGTTTCAAACCATGTGGCAGCGCTTGCGGTATGGCCATGGTTATCCGAGACGGTAACCGCGACCTGATAATGTGTTTTCGGTTGGAGCGGCTTTCCCGCATATGTAACCAGAAGCGATTTCTTACCGGCCACCGGCCCGGTTTCCCAGACTGTTTCTTCCGGCGAGGAAATGGTAATAGCATAGCTTTTCTGTATCGTGTCCTGTTCATCGGAGCACAGCTTCCACGAAAAGCGGGGATTCCGTACATCAATTCCTAAAGCTTTTTTACGGTATTCTACGGTCAGGTTTTGAATATTCAGTCCCATTTTGATCAATCTCCTTTACTTTTGATAAGATTTCGTTCTTTAATTTCCGCCTGCTTTTTGCCAAGTCCCTTTTCCACATTTAAAAATGCCAAAAGAATTACGACAATGATACTCGTGATAATTTCAAGGCCGCTGAAGGCAAACGTAATGACATTCTGCACGGCCTGTTCCTGTACGGCAATCAAATTGCCGGCCTGATCAAAATAAGGCTTTACATAGCCGTAGGCAGACAGCATGCCGTTAAAAAGGCCTGTGCACACCCCTACCAGCGCCACCGCGATTGTGTTGTATATCGACATGGCAAGTCCGTCACAGCGGTAACCGGAGCGCCATTCCACATCATCCAGCGTATCGGCGAAAAGTGCCATAAAAACATAGGCTCCCGGCAGGCCGCCTATATTTTTGATAAACTGGCCTATCAGCACCATGACCATATTTTTGGGGAAAATCAGGCATACCGTGCTTCCTATCGTATAAATCACATAGCCTAACAGAGTTGCGTTTTTTTTCCCGATTCGTTTGGCAATCGGCCATATGGCAAAAACACCGATTCCCATAGGAATTCCGCCTATAACAGCCAGCAATGTCTGGGTAACGCCGTCATTGTAGGTACCAAGTACATAGTTGCAGTAATACACTGTGGAAAGATTTTTAATGCTTGTGCCAAGCGTTGTAAAAAGGAAATAACCAAAAATGATCAGAATATATTTATTACTGAAAATAGCTTTAAATTGTTCTTTATAGGAAATTTTTTTCTGAATCTGACAGATAGTTTCTTCAGAAAGGCGCTCTCTGGTAAAATAATATTCCACCAGCGTAAGCGGCAACGCAATAACAGCTAAAACACTCATCACAAGAATCCACCGGCTTTTGTCCACACCAATGGCCGGCATAATGATCATCGGAAATAAAAGCGCTACCAAAATTCCCGTAACCATAATGGTAGAAACCTGCTGAAAAACAGAAAGCTTGCCGCGCTGCGCACTGTCGCGAATAGAAAGCGGGACCATCAGATTGTGGCTCATATTGTAAATTGTGTACGCAAAGGAATAAAACAGGTTATATGATATCAAAATCCAAACTACCTGTACCGATTCGTTGGCCTGAGGTACAAGAAACAGCAGAATTCCTGTAATCATCAGCATAGGAGCGGAAAAAAGAAGCCATGGTCTGGCTTTCCCCTGCCTGCTTTTTGTCCGGTCAATAAGATACCCCATCAACAAATTGGTAATGGCATCAATGATTTTGGAGGCTATCGGAAATATCACCAAAAAAGAACCGCCCCAAAGGGAGGTAAGGCCCAAAACATCGGTATAATAAACGTTTAGATAAGTTCCCAGCACCGCATTCAGCAGCAGTGCACCCACCGGCCCTAAAAGATACCCAAGCCAACGTTCCCTGCCGGAGGTATTCTCGCTTTTTATTCTGCTGTTAAACATCATTTTGTCAAATAGTTTTATTTTCATTTTCATCACCTTTGCTCAATTTTGTTCTTACTCTTCTGTATAATAAGAAATTATACTGTAAAAATTAATAGAGCTATTGCATATTTTTTGGTTTTTTTGTATTATTTAAATAAAAAGAATCGGGGTGATTTTGTGCAAATTGACTATAACTATTTGACCGATGGATTAGGAAGTCTTTCTGGTCTGGAAACTCAGATTTACCGGAAGGGGAAGCGTATAGCGCACTATGCTCCGGTTCATTTTGAACCAAATATTTCCGGCCTTATTACAAATGAAATTGATACTATAAAAGGAAATGCTTATTTTCTTGAAAGTGAAACTCTCCTGATGTTCGGAGTAATTCATTCATTGAGCGATCATATCACACTTATTATCGGCCCATGTGCACAAGTACGCCCTAACATAAGAACCATTCAGGCTATTTCTAAGTCTCTGGGGACTTCCCTTACCGAACGCAAAAAGCTACAAACTTATTTTGAATTTATGGTTCCCTATCCTTTTGAGACCTTTTTATCAATTCTATGTTTCGTCAACTATTTCATTAACAAAGAAAAGCTTTCCATTTCCGACCTTATTATTAACCACTCTAAAAACCGCTTAAATGAAAATATTCATTTTACACATCATCAAATTCGAGATGATCTGTTTATACCCGATGAAGGTCCACGGAACAGTTATATTACGGAAAAAAACATGCTTTCTTATGTGCGTACAGGAAATATGCCGGCCGTTAAATATTTTATTTCACAATCACCTGCCTGCAAAGCCGGAAAAATTGCAGATAATCATCTTCGTCAGTATAAAAATACTTTTATCTGCGCTGCCACCATCATCAGTCGGGCCGCCATAGAGGGAGGAATGTCGGCAGAAGCTGCTTTCACACTAAGCGACCAATACATTAAAAAAGTGGAACTGCTGCAATCCTGCAATGATATAGCTGCCTTGCACATGGATATACTTCTTGAGTATACAAAACGTGTGGCCGACATTTCCAGCGGCAGAGAATATTCTAGTTTTGTAAAAGAGGTTATTCGATATATTCAGGAAAATATTACAAAGACGCTTACAACAGCTAAAATCGCAGAAAGATTTGGGTTGAACCGTTCCCATCTCTGTGAATGCTTTCATAAAGAAACAGGTAGAACCATTGGAGAATTTATTACGGATTTACGGATCAAAGAAGCAAAAAGACTTTTGACCACTTCTGACTTAAGTATAGCACAAATCAGCAATTTACTGGGCTTTTCTTCACAAAGCCATTTTAGCAGGGTCTTTAAAAAGGAGACGAACCATACCCCGCTGGAGCTCCGCAGGTTTCCTTTACAAGATCGTGAGAAATAGCCTGAAATTGGAAAGCCACCGCCTTTACTTGTGATTTGTGTCACATGGAAGAATCACGCTGGTGCCCACCGCTGATTGGCGCGGTCATACAGGCCATCAGATAAAAAAAATCACCCAACCCACATTGGCTGTGAATTAAGTGATTTTTAAGCAATGCTTTTTATTAATATTCTTTATTATTTGACACAGAAACACCTCACAAATTTTTCTTTAATGTTCGCATTCGCATTGCTGTATTTTCCTCAAACTCTTCATCTGAAAATTTAGGATCCCGCGTCTTCATCCAAATACCGCATGGAGCTTCTTCACATTTGCCACAATTCATTAAATGCTTCTGATTTATGGCACAAGTATAAATTGCACAAGCTTCACCCTTTGGAGCATGAAATACTTTACCCTCACATTCATTGCATCCATTACACATATTCCCATAGCAGTAGCATGTACTGCATTCTGTTCCACAGCAGCTTATATCCGACATATTGGCACCACCTTTCCTTTGGCATGTTATCATAAATCGTTCTAAATCTCTTGTATTTTTTCGACATTCTGCATCGCATATCTTTTAGCGGCAGCAATATTCATAGAATGATATTTTTTGAAATCATGATACAAATGTGACTGATCCGAATATCCATATTTATTAACTGCATCCAGTATGTCAAATTGCTTACTAAAAACAATATCATTCCATAAGCATTGATACCGCACCATAGCTGCCAGACTTTTAGGCGTAACACCAACATATTCCCGAAAAAGCCGTTCTAATTGCCTGTCGCTAATGTGCAGATTATTTATCAATTCGCCAACAGAAAGCATCCCTCGGCTGCCAAGTATTTTTTCTACTGCCTGTAAAACCAACGTATTCTCATGCCTGCTGTTGTAATGTTTCATCAATATCTTTTCCACTTTGGGAATCAATTCATAAACATTTGATACATCAAACAACAATGATTCTATTTCCTTCTTCATTTTTGAAAAATGATACCCTGCGTCAAAATGAGCATTTCTGGTATCACGCATTGATTCTTCCGAAAACATCGGAACACTCCATGCATAAAATCTAATAGCAAATGAAAAAATTGTTTTTTCCCTGTCATTAGAATTCGTTGTAGAAAATGTACGGTCATTAATTCCACAAAAGCTGTTATCTATTCTGTTATCTGTAAAATCAACATGAAACATAATGTCCATACAAGTATCCGGTGTCACGATTCCATTTGTCTCAATGTTTGTTTTTTCTTGTTTAACAGGTCCCCTCGTTCCCCAGAAGCATCGAATATATGGTTTCAAAGCATCACCTGGTATAAATTCCATATAATTATCATTGCACGCAAAAGGAGTCGCCGTTATTGGGCTGTATATTTTATGTAATTTCATAGATACAATGCTCCTTTCAATAATAAGGGGGCCTTGGCTAAATGATTTTAGTGGTAATAGAAGCTCCGAAAATTCTTCCTGCCAACGTATTCTCACTTGAACTGAATATGATTTCCATTTTGTCCCTTGATGTTCTAGGCAATAAGTAGAATTCTTGATACAACCTGTTTCCTCTTTCTCCCGTAAGATGCTCATTTGCAACCAGCCTGCCATCTGCAAGTATATCAAATTTCCGGCTAAAAATACCATCCGGAGCCCATAAATTGCTGTCGGAACCCCAATAGGTGACACAAAGATAATTATCACTGTCAGGAACGACCTTTAACGTATAACCAAAGCTTTTTCCTCTTTCTGATTCGCGCCAACCCCTTGATGCTTCCGTTGCGTATCCTGACCGGGTATTCTTTAACAGCCCTTTATGCTCAATCTCCGATTGCTGTTCAAAAGGAGAAACCTCATCAATCGTTACGGAAGCCAACAGGTCTTTATAGGATACGGAGGTTAATCCTTCTTTATCATATTGTTCTTTTGTCATTGTTTGAAAATACAAAGTATATCGTTGATGATGCAACTGGAAAAAGGGTATCAGTGATAAGCTTATCTTACCCGGCTCACCAATCGCCTTCGTCCTGAAAGTCAAAGTCTTTTCATCTACAGTTTCAATAACACGGTCCAAATCAGAATCACCGAATCCCTCCCCAAATATGTCATCCACTAAAAT
>CAMJWQ010000144.1 GCA_946409475.1 uncultured Lachnospiraceae bacterium | reverse complement strand
CTTTAATATATTTTTATTGTCTTTCCATTCACTCTTCGATTCCAAGCGCAAAACCTCTTTATTATTCGTTTCCATCAATATGCAGGCTAATATATTATAAATAATCTTTTTTACTTTACTTTCATCACCGATAATATAAGATTCCTTAAAATTATTCTCATGAAAAATTTTTATTTCCTTTTCAGCAATCAGGCTTTGTAATGCCGACATTACATCCCCCAATACCTCCTGATAGGAAAATAAATTCTGCATAAAAACAATATTTCCGTATTCCAGCTTATACAACAGGGTTGCATCATCGATAAACTCATTGATTTCATTGGCCGACTGCTCTATCTTATTCAGATAATAATTAGTGCTCCCATCTTTGCTTCCCAACTTCAGTTCAAGGATATTGGCCATGCCGGCAATCGTATTGAGAGGTATTCGAATATCATGTGAAATCTGATTAATATACGTATTGTTTTTACGAATGGGGCTTTGGGATGCAAAAATTGCTTTATTCATAAGATTTTTTTGTTCATACCGGATGGACTGATCCCGCAGAATAAATAAATAAGAATCGTTAGCCATATATTCCAAAGGTATCGCCTGGTACAAAAACCATTTCAATTCTTTGGTTATATTATTGGTGATCCGGATTTCCTGCTCAATAGCCGTATTCTCGAACCTTTTAAAAATTTTCTTTAAAAGAAGAAAATCTTCTTTTCTGATGCATTTATAGAATTTTTCCAGATCACTTGCCCCATGAAAGGATAAACCGAAAATTTCGCGGACATTGCTGCTGATAAAAGAGTAAGTATGATCATTCATATTGTAAACAGCAAATACATCCCCGTAGTTATTTGCTAAAATTTCCAGATACCTGTAATCATCCGCCCAAATATACTTATCGTTACTCATTCGTACTCCCCCCTTGCATATTGCACTAAATATCCAGCTTCAGCTGCAGTTCCTCTTCTGCCTCCATTTTAAAATCCTCTAATTTTTCCTGATTCACACTTGGTAAGTCATCTAAGGACTGCACGCCAAAATTTCTCAAAAATTCTTCTGTGGTTCCAAATAATAAAGGTCTTCCCGGTACATCCAATCTTCCTATTTCATGAATCAAATCGTATTCTATTAATTTATTAACAGCATGGTCACATTTTACGCCTCTGATCTTTTCTATTTCCGTTTTCGTAACCGGCTGTTTATAGGCAATGATCGACAGGGTTTCCAGCAGAACATCGGTTAGCACATGCTTTTTGGGTACTTTGGCAATACGAATAACGTAATCATACATTTCGGCCTTCGTGCACATCTGATAGGAATTTTCCAATTCAATAATACGAATTCCCCTTTCCTCCTTTTCATAACGATCCATTACCATATGGATCAGTTTTCTTGTCGTTTCCTCATCATGTTCAATAGCTGCAGCAATTTTTGATAATTCTACGGACTCTCCCATGGTAAATAAAATTGCTTCAATAATTGCTTCCCATTTATGTAATTCCATTTTAAAACCTCGTATTTACGTATTTGCCGTTATGTAAAATTCATCAAACGGACTTTCCTGCCTTATGCGTATCTTACCGACTTTAATCAGCTCCAATATGGCCAGAAAAGTTACAATAATCTCTATTTTGCTGCTCTGCTCTGTCAGTAATTTTCTGAAACCGCACTGTTTTTGTTTCTGTATATAATCGGTAACATAAGCCAGCTTGTTGTCCAAATGAATTTCTTCCTTTTGGATTTTTCCGAATTTACTTCTGACGGGATCTATCCGGTCTTCCTGTTTTCTTATGATGGATTGAAATACCCTATATAATTTAGAAAGGTTAATATCTTTTAATAATTCTTCCATATTAATTTTTTCTTCAAAATTTTTAATTTCATCCGGCAGGTTTTGCGTACGGAAAATCAGTCTCCGGCTGTCCTGTAATTTGTCCTTCAATTCATACGACATATATTTGTACATTTTATATTCCAGCAGCTGCTTTACCAATTCTGCTCTCGGATCTTCCTCTTCCCCCTCCTCATTTTTCCCGGCAGGCAGCAGCATTTTTGCCTTGATTTCCAGTAAAGTAGCAGCCATCAGAAGAAATTCGCTGCAAATATCCATATCCTGGTTTTTCATATTCTTCACATAATCAAGATACTGATTCGTTATTTCCGCGATGGGAATATCATAAATATTTACCTTATTTTTATCTATCAAATGTAACAGCAAATCCAAAGGTCCCTCGAAGACCTGAAGCTTAACCGGGATTCCCATTTTCTCACCTGTCCTTTTTCTTTGTCGGTATCATTTTCACTACGGCCAATTCACAACGGTTACCCATTCTAACAGGAATTGTATGCATTCCCAAACCCCTGCTTATAATCATTGTGGATTCTCTTTTTTGAAACCTCCCCGCATCATATTTGGGGAAAAAAGTAAATTGTGGAGAAATAAGTCCTCCCAAAAAGGGTAAACGAATCACTCCGCCGTGTACATGTCCGGAAAGAATGACATCCGCTCCCCAGTCACAATAACGTTCAAAATGCTGGGGGTTATGGGCAATGAGTACATTCATGTCCTGCCTGTTGCATATACCGAGCAATTTCTTTATATAACCCCTATCCATATTTTCCTGCTTAAAGCGTTTATAATATTTCCTGTCTATCTCCAAGCCCCAAATAGTAATATCGGTATTTCCCGAAACTATTTTACATGGCATATTTTCCAAAACATGAATACCAAAGGATTTGATTTGATTCATATAGGTATCATACATATCACCATAAACATCCTTGTAAATTTTTAGCCGGTATTCATGGTTGCCCAATCCATAATAAATACTGTATTTTTTTGATAATTCTTCCAGTAGCTTTACCGTAGTGGAAAAATCATGATTTTGCTTTGCCGTAAGCATGTCCCCCGCAATAATAATGAAATCCGGGCTGCTGTCATCAATTGCTTTTAATAAAGATGCATTATTATTTTCAAAAACATTATTATGTAAATCCGATAGCAAAATAAATTTTACCGTTCCATTCATTTTTTTGGATTGTATGATATAGTTTGTTATGTCCAGTTTTTTTTGTTCCTTTTGCATATAAGCAATTAATGCGGGTATGAAAAACAACAAGATACTTACTAAGATGTAGGACAACATGATACTCCCCGTTTCATATTACTTCTCATTTATTATAACATATTAAGTATATGATACAAATACAATTTTTTAAGTTAACGAATCAGGCCATAATCCAATCAAATTGGTTATGGCCTGATCTCCTGTTTGCCAAGCTGGCATTACCGGTATGCCCATTTCACAATCTTAAATCGTATAAATGGTAAACGTTTTATAAAAATAATCCCAAAAACCTGCCTTATCAACAGAATCCTTATAAATAATATCCACACTGCCTATTTCATTTCCATTTAACTTATATACGGCCTTACCGGCTTTGTCTCCTTCCTTAACAGGCGCATGCAGTTCTTCCGGAAGCTCTATTTCTTTTTCAACGGCAGTCAAATCATTGCCTTGCGTATCCAAATAATAAAAAGGCTCCTTATAAGCCAGTGCCACATACTCTTCTATCGCTCCTAAAATCCTTTCCTTCGGCAAAAGCTCCGTATTCTCATCCGCATATATCTTGGTAACGGCATAGCCGTAATTTAACAGGGTCATAGCATCCTGAAACCGAACCTTATAATCCGGGGCTGCCATAATTACGGCGATCATATCAATGCCGTCCTTTTCAGCCGTAGCAGAAACGCAATATTTAGCCAGACTTGTGGAGCCGGTTT
Organism: uncultured Lachnospiraceae bacterium; assembly: GCA_946409475.1. Lineage (GTDB taxonomy): Bacteria > Bacillota > Clostridia > Lachnospirales > Lachnospiraceae > CAMJWQ01. Next base: position 4,562 of record CAMJWQ010000144.1, on the reverse strand, counting down.
TCAATCCCGTAGCCCATTCATATTGTTTAATCAGTTTATTGGTATTCGTTAGCCCAAATTCGCTGCTGCCTTTCTTCGTTACGTGGGTAATCGTATCCATCCAGACGGTCGAATAATTACGTATTTCCGGATATTTGTTAATCAGCTCTCTGGACATAAGGGCAATATCGTAGGCAGTGGTCACATGGCCGTCCGTATCAAGCCCGTTGCAATTGACAAAATTGGTATTTTCCATACCAAGTCCTTTTGCCCGTTGATTCATCTGGCTGACAAATTCTTCTTCACTGCCGCATATCAATTCCGCCATTGCCACACAGGCATCGTTAGCACTGGCTATTGCAATACATTTTATCATGGTATCCACTGTCTGTTGTTCAAAAGGCTCTAAAAATACCTGACTTCCTCCCATGGATGCCGCATATTCCGATACCGTTACAATATCATCCAGTTTTATTTTCCCTGCCTCTAAAGCATCAAAGATCAGTAAAAGAGTCATGATTTTGGTCACACTGGCCGGCCGCAGCTTTTCGTTTGGATTCTTATCATATAGTACGGTGCCTGTAGAAGCCTCCATAAGCAGGGCCGATGGCGCGGAAATAGAAAGGGCCGGGTTACTTTGCTCTTCGGTACCGTCTTCTCCAGTATCGTCTTCTTCACCACCGTCTTCTCCGTTTTCCTCTGTTTGGTATATGTTATTTTTAAGATCTGCATGGGCGTATACATTTTGAATTGACAGAGTCAGAATACTCATTAGTGTTATGAAAGAAAAGAATACACCTCGTTTCATATCATTCTCTCCTAAATAATTATCTATTACTAATGTAATAATTTCAAAGAGAAAATATGTTAGTTTTTACAAATTTATTCTAATATTTTGTTAAGCCAGAAAAGCTCGGATATCCTTTCCTTCTTTCTTAATTTTATAAATCTGATACATAAAATCCAGTAAATAGACAATCAAAATTGTTCTCCCTATCATAATACCAAAACGGTAATCATACGAATCCACAATTTTCATAACGAAATCCTGCAGAACCCAAAACATTAATACGGTATAAAAACCCCAGGCAATTGTGCTTTCCAGGCATAGAATCCCTTTATAATTAAAAGGCTTATCATGATAATCCCACCATACGCTTCCAAATATCGAAAGCATAATCTTAGCTGTCACGAATTCAATAGAAGTTGCCATTATGGCTCCGCAAAAATATAAAAGGAAATAATTAGGCATCAGCGGACGCAGCAGAAAATATACCGTTAAAGCACCCACACCGTAAATGGGGCAAAAGGGCCCCTTCGCAAAACCACGATTGGTAAGCCTTTTATTACAAAAGGACATATATATGGATTCCACCGTCCATCCCAATATACTGTAAACAATAAACCAATGGATAATGTGATACAGATCCGTTCCCAATATTTCTCTAGTCCACATAAGCTCCCCCCCCAATTCTTTTTGTACATAGTATCATAGCTTGCCGTGTATTACCAGTCATTTTCTGTTTTTTGCCATAATCTTACAGCTATTGCTTTATAAGCTCCGGCAGGTTATCCTCCAAAAAGCGATAATAATAAATGCCGACATTACCGTATTCATTATTATAATACTCTACTTCAGCTTGTATATCGGTGTCCATTTGATACAGCATATTATTGGGCCAGAAGAATTCCTCCGGATAAATATAAGGAACAATTTGCTCCATACTGTCTTTGTCGGTGTAGGACATGGTTTGGTATTCTTCCTTTGATGGTGCAGATTCTCCTTTCGCTGTATCGGCCTCAGTATGGTAATTAGTAATTTTAATACTTTTTACTTTATTGATATCGATAGAAGAAAATTCATACCCATGATTCTTTAATAGTTGAATCGTGTTTTCAAATCCGGGATAAACGACATACTCCTCTGCCCCGCTGCCATAAGCATTCTTTGAAAAAGTAAGAATCCCAAGGGGCATTTCGTTCTTTACCTCAAACAGGGACAGGGCATTCATATCCTCAATATAGGCATTTTTAAGTTCCTGTATGAATTTTTCTTCTGTCGATAACTTTTCCTGTCCAAAGCCACTGTTAATGGACACAGAATTCCAATCTCCCCAATTTTCTCCGTAAACAGGGAAAATACCTCTTTTATATTCTTCCAGGCAATAAACAGAATTCACCTTATCCATATTATCAAATAAATCAATCAAATAGCTGCGGTATATATCCCTGCCGTTCTTTAAGTGGTATTTGACAAGTACATTGGAGTAATTTTCATTATACTGCAAAGTATCCATGTTTTTCGCATTATCCGCTCCTATTTCCGCCAGCTCGTAAGCATTCTCAAATTCTGTCAATACCATATTGCCCAATCTGTTGTTAGAACCGCTATCATTATAAATATTCGTATCCAAATCCGTAAAATCAACACTCATACTTTCTATACCGGCGGGCTTGGGAACATAGGTGTCATAATGAAGGACATCCAGACGGAAGCTTAATAAAATAAGGGCAACCGCAGCAGCGTTAATAATGAACTGCTTTCTATGCTTAAAAGCACTGCGAAAATCAAAATCATATACGATTTCCATTATGGCATTAACCAGGATTAAAGTAAGCACTAGACCAAATACAAACCATGCCGTACTTTCCGAATAAGAAATTGATTTTAAAAAGAAGCCTCCCATAATAGACAGGGGTATTATTAACATAAATTTGATGACAGGCTCCGCTATTTTAAAGGAAATGGCCCTGCCTGCTTTTTCGGAAAGTCTTTTTTTATACAGGAATAAGGCTGTCAGCATTAATAGAATACATGGTATGACCGCAAATAAAATATTTATCAGCATAGGCAGTGTTTTTGCCGCCAGATTACCATATTTACTCATGGCATTATAATAGGCATAAAGAGGTGAGGTATATCCGTAAATGGCAGTAACATCAAAATGATTAAGAAAGGTATTAAAATTATCCTCAAACAGCGCAAAGACGGTGCTGACAGCCAAAGGTCCGTAAAAAAGCAGGGTGCCGGCACCAAGGAGGCTGACAAAAAAATTGCCCGTTAATTGTACCGCTATGATAAAGGTCGTATATAACATACAATAATAAACAAAGTGAAAAAGCAAGGTTATAAAGGCCCTTTGCAATATATCCCCATTTATTATTTGATAAATTCCGCCAATAAGTAAACATAAAAGTAAATTAATACCGTAGGGTATCACATAAATCAATAAGCCGTTTATATATTTAACAAAAAATAATAGCTCTCTTTTTACAGGCAGGCTATGATAAAAATCAATTTTCTTTTTTGAATGAAGATAATAAAATCCGTTCACCCCGCATATGAAAGCACCTGTTACGGTAACCAGCATCAAAAATCCGTTTCCTGTCCCGATAAATAATTGAAATTCCGAAAGGATACTGTTAAAGGAACCGGCCTTCGCATTTTCTAATAACAAAAGGCAGGCTACGGGCAAAGATAAAAAGAAAACCAACAGTGCCAAAGCAACGGACCAGATTCTTTGCTTCAAATCCTCTCTCATTAATTTAAGAAATAAACTTTTTGATGTCATAGCCTGCTACCTCCGTTTCACTTATGAAAATCTCTTCTAAAGATAAGGGTATGGTTTCAAAAAACAAAGGATTATGGATGCCAACCGTATGAATAATATCCTCTTTAGAGCCTCTGGCCGTAATTAAGCATAAAGAACCTCTTCTCTCGAAATGTATCATATCCAGCCCCTTGACCGCTCTTCCCTCATCTTCTTCATTTTGAAAAACACATTGTATTTTGTGTATACTGATTTTCATTTCCTCTAAATCCCTGGAAAATAAAATACCACCTTTATGGAGGAGTCCTACATGGTCACAGATATCCTCCAATTCTCTTAAATTATGAGAAGCAATAATGGGTGTCAGCCCTCTGCCTGCTATTTCATTAGCAAAGATGCTTTTTACCGCCTGTCTCATCACCGGATCCAATCCGTCAAAGGTCTCGTCACAAAAGAGATATTTTGTATTGGCACAAATACCGCAAATAATAGATATTTGCTTTTTCATTCCCTTGGAAAAGGTATTGATCTTCCTTTTGCCGTTAAGGCCAAACTGTTCTAACAGGATATCAAATCTTTTCCCGTCGAATTCCGGATACACCACACCATAATATTTTTTTATATCCAGGGGTGTGGCATTACTGAAAAAATGCTGTTCATCGGATATATAAAAAAACAATCTCTTGGCATTCACATTTTCATACACTTCCATGTTATCAATGGTAACCATTCCTTTATCCGGTTTTAAAATTCCGCTTAACAGACGAAGAAAGGTGCTTTTCCCCGCTCCGTTACTGCCGACTAATCCGTATACATTTTCTTCTTTAATAGTCGCACTGATCTTGTCGACAGCTTTTATGGCATCAAAATATTTCGTTACACATATGGCTTCAATCATTTTTTTCATCCCCTTTATCATAATTTTCTATACTTTCCAGTAAAACCTCTTTCCTGATACCCAAATCCACAGCTTTTTTGATAAACCGCTTAAATTCAGATAATAACTCTTCCTGTTTTAATTGAATCAGCTTT